>JAWSUV010000022.1:0-24553 GCA_033549305.1 Bacillota bacterium
ACAGTACCGTCCAGTGTTTTGGTCTGTTCTCCATCCCCCGCTCTGCGCACAATGATGGTCTGATCCGCCACATAAGAAGCGTCAAAAGCATGGAGAGGTTGTCCAGTCTCCAGCATCACATAATTGGTCACGTCCACCACATTGTTGATAGGCCGAACGCCTGCCTGAATCAGTCGCTGCTGCATCCACTGGGGAGACTGCTTCACGGTGATATTTTCAATGCGCCGGGCCACATACCGGCTGCAGCCTTCCGGATCATCGATGCGCATCCCGGCTTTGTCCAGCCAGTCGCTGCCTGCTTCCATCAGCGATATCTCCGGCATTCTCATGGCCGTATTCAGGGTGGCTGCGGTTTCTCTGGCCATGCCGATCATGCTGAGGCAGTCAGGGCGGTTGGAGGTAATTTCAAATTCAATGACCTGTTCGACCAGGGCAAGCACATCAATGAAACGGGCACCGGGATCGGCTTCATCCAGGATCCAGATCCCGTCCTTCATGCTTTCCGGGATCAGGTGCTTGGGAACACCCAGTTCGTCATGAGAGCACATCATCCCCTGAGACATTTCTCCACGCAGGTCTTCCGCGACGATTGTCAGGCCGTTAGGCAGTTCGGTACCGTCCAGCGCGATCGGAACGGTATCCCCTTCCCGGATGTTTGTGGCCCCGGTGACGATTTGCAGGGATTCTCCGCCGCCAATGTCCACGCGAGCCACGACCAGTTTATCCGCATTGGAATGAGGGGTGATCGCAGTAATCCGGCCGATCACCAGCTTATCCAGTTTATCGCCCCACTCCCTGATTTCTTCCACTTTTGATCCGGACATGGTCATCCTGTCCGCCAGTTCCTGTGTGCCAATGTTAACGGCCACATAATCCTGCAGCCACTTCATGGGTACCAGCATGATTTATTCCTCCTTCATCTTTTTGAAACCGTCTCGCGGTTGTGTCTGTCATAGAACCCTCTTTTGGTATGGAATTAGAATTGGGACAGAAAACGCAGATCGTTTTCATACAGCAGCCGAATGTCATCGATCCCATATTTCTGCATGGCGATCCGGTCAATACCCATGCCAAAGGCCCATCCGCTGTATATCTCCGGGTCAATGCCACAGTTGCGCAGCACATTGGGATGCACCATGCCGGCGCCCAGGAGTTCAATCCAGCCGCTGCCCTTGCACATGCCGCAGCCTGTGCCCTGACACTTGAAACAGGTGACATCCACTTCCGCACTTGGCTCGGTAAAAGGAAAATAGTGGGGGCGGAATTTAATCTGGGTGTGTTCCCCGAAGAGGTGCCGGGCAAAGATTTCAAGACTGCCTTTCAGGTCTCCCAGGGTACTGCGCTTGTCTACCACCAGCCCTTCCAGCTGGTTAAACATGGGAGAATGGGTGGCATCAGGCGTATCATTGCGAAAGCAGCGCCCAGGTGAAATGACCCGGATGGGCGGTTTATTCTGCTTCATGGTTCTCACCTGTACCGGGGATGTCTGGGTGCGCAAAATGACCTGCTCATTGATGTAAAAAGTGTCTGTCATTTCCCGGGAAGGATGGTTCGGCGGTGCATTGAGCATGTCAAAGTTATTCACCACTGTTTCCACTTCCGGTCCTTCCACCACACTGAATCCCATGCCGATGAACACTTCCTTCAGTTCATCCAGCGCCTGGGTGAGAGGATGCTTGGAGCCCTGCCCAAAAGGAGCGCCGGGCATGGTGATGTCAATGGTCTCATGGGCGATCCGGGCATCCATTTCCATGCGTCCGATCCGTTCCCGGGCTTTGTTCATGGCTGATTCCACCTGTTCCCGCACCTGGTTGGCCACCTGCCCCATGCGGGGACGTTCTTCCTTGGGCAGAGTGCCCATGCTTCGCAGGAGTTCCGTGAGGACTCCCTTTTTCCCCAGGTATTTTACCCGGAGGTTTTCCAGCTCTTTGGCCTCTTTCACTTCCGCCAGCGCTGCCGTTGCTTCTGTTTTCAGCTGTAACAATTTTTCTTCCATCATCTATCGACTCCCTTCCTTCATCAATGATTTGCTGCAATAAAAAAACCCTTCATCTCCATTAAGGGACGAAAGGTATTCCGCGGTACCACCCTTGTAACAGTCAGGTCCGGCTCTGCAATCAGGAACGCCGGCAGACAGTCTCTCTTCAGCCGTAACGTGGCTTTCCCGGCAACGCCTATCACTGTTTTCCCACCGCATGTTTCAGCGGCCCGGGCCAGGTTCAGCGCTGCTGCTCCAGAGTGAACTTCCACTGCCTTCAGGTTCAGATGCTTTCAGCCAAGGCACCTTTCTCTGGTGAACATCCGGTCAGCGTACTCTCTCTTTCCTTGCTTTCATCATGATAAATGGATGACATCTGGTGATTCGTCATGATTATATCACAGGGTTTACAGTAAGACAAGAACGAGGATGACAGAGGTTTGGTGACAGATTATATTTCCAGCTTTTCACTCATATGAAACAGCAGGATGCTTCCTGCGATGGATGCATTCAGAGACTGGAGACGGCCTTTCATCGGTATGGTCACCCGATGGTCTACGCGTTCCAGAATCGTTTCGGCAATACCGTTGGCTTCGTTGCCAATGATCAGTGCAAGGGGCAGCTGGTAGGCTGCCTGATGATAGGAAATGCCTTCTTCCAGTGCAGCACCCACCAGAGACATGCCGGCTTCTTTCAACATCCGGCAGTCTGATGCTGCTTCCGACAGTTCAATCACCGGCAGGTGGAGTACCGCTCCCGTGGCAGCCCGGAGCGCTTTTGCACTGTATGGATCTGTGGTGCCGTGGGTCAGCAGGACACCGGTCGCTCCGGCGCCTTCCGCCGAGCGGATCAGCGTGCCAAGATTTCCCGGATCCTGGATCCGGTCCAGCACCAGCCAAAAACCCGCCGGGTGCTGCAATAAATCCGCCAGAGCATACAGCGGTGTGGAAAACACTGCCATCAGTCCCTGGGGAGTTTCCGTATTCGAGAGCTTCTTCATCAGGCTGTTCGGTACCCGATACCCGTTAACTGCCTGTTTTTCCATCATTTCCATCAGATCTCCGGAATGCTGCTGTGAGAAAAAGTGGTCGCTGACGATATAGAAGACAGGCCGCCATCCGGCTTCCGCCGCATCCCGCACGCCCCGAAGACCTTCAAGCACAAATTGCCGGTATTCCTGTCGGAATTTCCGTTGCTGAAGAGAGGCGATCAGCTTGCAGATCGGGTTTTTCGGACTGGTGATGATTGTCAGCGGCATATCATTCTCCTTTTCACAATCCACTTTTTTGAATTATACTTTTTCCTGCACCTTCTGCAGGTCTTCGTTCAGACCAACCACCACCAGCACGTCACCGCGTTTAACGACGGTATCAGCCAGGGGCGCAATATCAATGGCTTCTCCATGTTTGATGGCCAGAACGCTGATGCCGTGTTTCGCCCGTACATTGTTTTCAAGGAGTGTCTTTTCAATCCATTTGTCTGGTGCGGTGATTTCCATAATGCTGTAATCCGGTGCCAGTTCGATATAATCCAGGATATTCGTAGAGGTGAGATTATAGGCGAGGCGGACTCCCATGTCCCTTTCCGGAAAGATCACCCGGTCGGCTCCGATTTTATAAAGCACTTTGGCATGCAGTTCATCCTGTGCTTTTGCCACCACATACTTCACGCCCAGCTCCTTCACCACCAGCGTCGCCATGATGGAAGCCTTGATCTCCGATCCGATGGCGATAATAGCCACGTCTATGTTCTTCATGCCCACTGCCCTCAAGGCGTGCTCATCTTTCACATTAATACTGGCTGAATGCGTCACATATTCGGAAATATTTTGAACAATTTCCGGGTCTTCATCGATGGCCAGCACATCATACCCGTTTTTATACAGCGTTTTTGCCACTGCAGAACCAAAGCGACCACAACCGATAACGGCAAACTGTTTCATTGATCTCTTCCTTTCCATCGAACATGAGCGTTGTTAGAACAACCCTTCCCTTGTTATCCCACCAAAATCCGTTCATGTGGATAATGGACCAGGTTTTTATACTGGCTTTGACGACTGGCCAGGGCAAAGGCAATGGTCAGTGTCCCCACCCTTCCGGTAAACATGGTGAAGATCAACAATAACCTGGCAGGTATTCCCAGAAGCGGGGTAATCCCGGTGGACAGTCCGACAGTGCCGAAGGCGGAAGCCACTTCAAAAAGAATATCCAGAAACATAAAATTGGGCTCCAGAATGGCCATGAGCATGGTGATCGCCACCAGCATATTGATGCCAATGACCAAAATGGTGATGGCCCGGTTGACAATGTCATAGGGTATCTTGCGTTGAAAGATTTCCACATTCTCTTTGCCCTGGATAACCGAAAAAGCCATGATCAGCATCACTCCGAAGGTAACCGTTTTAATGCCTCCTGCTGTGGAAGCCGGAGACCCGCCGATAAACATGAGGACAACCGTCCACAGCTTGGAGGCGGCGGTCAGGCTGCCAGTGTCAATGGTATTGAATCCAGCGGTGCGGGTGGTGAGAGACTGGAAAAACCCGGCCAGGATTTTACTGAATAGAGGCAGTTCACCCAAAGTGGCCGGATTATTCCATTCCAGCAACAGATATATACCCGTTCCGACAGCCAGCAGAAAACCCGTCATGACCAGCACCAGCTGGGTATGGAGCGCATACCGTCTGGTTTTGTAGTGACTCACCAGGTCCAGAATGACCGTAAATCCGAGACCGCCAAAAATGATGAGCATCCCAATCGTCAGCGTCACCAGTGGATCATTCACATAGGGTGTCAGACTGAGGCCGTTCCCAATGAGATCAAATCCGGCGTTGCAGAAAGCGGAAACCGCGTGAAAGACCGCATATCCCAGTCCTGTCGCCATCCCATACTCCGGGACAAAACGCAGGGAAAGGATGAGTGCCCCCAGCAACTCCAGGGTAAAGGTAAGTGCCAGCATATACAGTGAAAACCGCACCACTCCGGAGAGAGTGGTCTGGCCCACCGCCTGCTGAATCACCAGCCGTTCCCGAAGCGTGATGCGCTTCCCCAGAATAACCGCAAACAGGGTCGCCATGGTCATGAAGCCGATCCCGCCAATTTGAATCAACAGTCCAATCACGGTTTTTCCAAAAATGGTCCAGTGCGTTCCCGTGTCCACCACCACAAGGCCGGTGACACACACAGCGGAAGTGGCTGTGAACAAGGCATTGACAAATCCGACAGACTGGTTGTCCAGGGAGGCTGCCGGCAGGATCAGCAGAATCGTGCCAATGAAGATGGCACCGGCAAATCCCAAAACCAGGATGCGCGCGGGGGCCATGTGATGTTTCGGAAGTTTAATGGAAAATGGTTTTTTTGTCATCAGACCGTCCTATTCCGGTGAAGTTATTAGAGATGCCGCTATACAAGATCAAGCCCCTGCCTTTGAGGGTTATTCAAGCCATTGTTCAGCTTCACTATATCAAATGTAACAGGCATTGAAAAGAAGATAATAGCGGGATTCATACGGGAATAAAGAAAACCCGCCATTCAGCATGTGGCAGTGCCAAAAGACGGACTATTTCCGGAAAAAAGTGTGTCAATTCTGTTACGCGTTTAATTTTTTCTTTGATAAATCAACCAGCTGTGAAAATCCTTCCTTATCATGGATGGCCATTTCTGCCAGCATTTTACGGTTCATTTCAATGCCTGCCAGTTTGAGGCCATTCATGAAACGGGAATAGGACAATCCGTTCAGACGGGCAGCCGCATTGATACGGGTAATCCAAAGTTTTCTGAAATCGCGTTTCTTCAGCTTTCGGCCTTTGTATGCATGGCTTAACGCCTTGATCACGGTTTGGTTAGCGGTTTTAAACAGTTTGCTGCGGGCGCCGCGGAACCCTTTCGCCAGTTTTAAAATTTTCTTGTGTTTTTTCTTGGCATTGACTGCCTTCTTAATTCTTGCCATTGTGTATTAATCCTCCTCTATCGACTATCAGTCTTCGCTTATTGAATCATCTGGCGGATCGCTTTCAGCTCGCCCTTGAATACGGTAGTGGCTTTACGCAGGTTGCGCTTACGCTTCGGTGACTTTTTGTTCAGGATATGGCTCTTATAGGCTTTAGCCCGTTTAATGAATCCTGATTTTTTCTTTTTGAAGCGCTTGGCGGCACCACGATGAGTCTTCATTTTTGGCATTGTGTTTTCCTCCTTGAGTACATGTTCGTCTTTATTTATGCTTTGGGGGCGATGAACATAATCAGCTGCCGGCCTTCCATCTTGGCCGCTTTCTCAACATTCCCCGCTTCGTTCAGCATCTCTTTGAAAGTATCCATTACCCGTTGACCCAGCCCAATGTTAGCCAACTGGCGTCCGCGAAAACGCAGGGTGACTTTCACTTTGTCTCCTGACTTCAAAAACTTGATGGCCTGGTTGGCCTTCACCTGCATGTCATGCTCGTCAATGTTGGGACTGAGACGGATTTCTTTAATATTGACCACTTTCTGGTTCTTCTTGGCTTCTTTTTCCTTCTTGGCCTGCTCATACTTATACTTTCCATAGTCCATGATGCGGCAGACCGGCGGTTTGGCCATAGGAGCAATTTTTACCAGGTCCAGATTCTTATCGATCGCCATTTGCTGCGCATCCTTGCCGGGAACAATCCCCAGCTGTTCGCCTTCCGCATCAATGAGTCTGACTTCCTTGTCCCTGATTTCTTCGTTGATTTGCAATTCTTTAATCGTATGACACCTCCCTGAATGTGGTTGACGTTGCGACTATAAAAAGCGGATGGGTCAATGACCTATCCGCTTCTGTTTCACATACAATCTGCACTCATCTGACAGCGTCCGGCACGTCTTGCAATCACCCGAGGGATGGCGAGGACGTGTGTGCCGCATCAAAATGATCAGTCGATGGACCCTGTCGAGTCGCTGCCGCAGGGTGAGAAACGGATCGTTCTACTTGTTGTTCTTGACAATTAATGAGTATATCAGGTTCCACCATCGTTGTCAACCTCTTTCCATTCGCGTCAGACAGCACTTCCACACGTTCAACGCCTCATTCTGCGGCTGCTCGGTGCACTCTATTCTGCCTTGGGCAGCGCCTTTGAGCTGATTTCCGCCTTCAGTTGTGTCACCAGGTCGGTTCTGAGTACAGCCCCCAATTCTCCCTGATCACGGCTGCGGAGATTAACCTTGTTTTCTTCCACTTCCCGGTCTCCCATTATCAGCATGTAGGGTACTTTCTGCATCTGGGCTTCCCGAATCTTATAACCAATCTTTTCATTCCTGTCATCCAGTTCTGCCCGGATGCCTTCCGCTGCCAGCTGGTTTTTCAGCGAAAGAGCGGCCTCATGATGCTTTTCTGAGATCGGCAGGATCCGGGCCTGGATGGGTGCCAGCCACAGGGGGAATTTACCGGCAAAATGCTCAATGAGAATGCCGATAAAGCGCTCAATGCTGCCGAAGATCACCCGGTGAATCATGATGGGGCGGTGTTTTTCGCCGTCGGCACCAATATAAGTGGTCTCAAAGCGCTGTGGCATCTGGAAATCCAGCTGAATCGTACCGCACTGCCAGGTTCGGCCAATGCAGTCTTCGAGGTGGAAATCAATTTTGGGGCCGTAGAAAGCGCCGTCACCCTCGTTTATTTTGTAGGGGAGTTCCCGGACATCCAGTGCTTCCCGCAGGGCATCCGTGGCCAGATTCCATTCTTCCTCGGTTCCCATGGCTTCTTCCGGACGTGTGGACAGTTCCACATGATACTTAAAACCAAATTGCTTATAGACAAAGTCGACAAAGTCAATGACCCCGATGATTTCATCCCTGATCTGCTCCGGCAGCATGAAAATATGCGCATCATCCTGTGTGAAGCAGCGGACACGCATCAACCCATGAAGCACTCCGGACATTTCGTGGCGATGCACCAGACCCAGTTCACCCATGCGCAGGGGAAAATCACGGTAACTGTACATTTTGCGTTTGTAGACCAAAATGGCACCGGGGCAGTTCATGGGCTTCACTGCGTAATTGCCGTCATCAATCTGGGTGAAATACATATTCTCCTTGTAATGGTCCCAGTGCCCCGACTGATGCCACAGGTCCTCGTTGAGAATGACGGGCGTCTTGATCTCGTCATAGCCCCGCTTCACATGTTCCTGCCGCCAGAAATTCTCCAGCTCATTACGGATAACCATGCCCTTGGGATGGAAGAAAGGAAAGCCGGGGCCTTCATCCTGTATGCTGAAGAGGTCCATTTCTTTTCCGATCTTACGGTGATCCCGTTTCTTCGCTTCTTCCATTTTATCCAGATAAGCCTGCAGCTCATTTTTCTTTTCAAAGGCCGTACCGTAAATCCGCTGCAGCATTTTGTTCTTTTCGCTTCCCCGCCAGTAGGCACCGGCAACGCTCATCAGTTTGATCGCTTTGACACGGCCGGTGGACGGAGCGTGGGGGCCGGCGCACAGATCGACAAACTCTCCCTGCTGGTAGAATGTGATAGGGGCATCTTCCGGCAGGTCTTCGATCAGCTCCACTTTATAGGGCTCTCCATGCTTTTTAACAAACTCGATGGCTTCACCCCGGGGCAGTTCAAAACGGGAAACCTTCAGATCTTCCTTGATAATTTTTTTCATTTCTTCTTCGATCTTTTCCAGGTCTTCCGGGGTGAAGGGATGTTCCGTGTCAATATCATAGTAGAATCCATCCCTGATGGCAGGCCCGATGGCCAGCTTGGCATCCGGGTAAAGCCGCTTCACTGCCTGGGCCAGAATATGGGATCCCGTATGGCGCAGAAAGATTTTCCCGTTTTCATCGTCAAATTTAACCAAATTCAGTTCAACGTCCTCTTCCAGGGGAGTGATGTAATCCACCGGTTCCCCGTCAATCTCCCCGCCAACAGCCGCACGGGCCAGGCCGGGACTGATATCTTCTGCTACCTGCTGCACCGTCACGCCTTTGGGATATTCCCTGACGGTGCCGTCTTTTAAGGTGACTTTAATGGTTGACATGCGATTTCCTCCTCAACTGGTTTCTAAACACAGTAGTGCATCAACAAAAAACCCTTCTCTCCCTGGGATCAGGGCGAAAAGGGTCGCGGTTCCACCTGAATTGACCACATCATGGTTGACGGTTGCTTCCATGACGGTCATCTCATTGTGATGATAACGGTATCACCGGCTTTCCATTGGAGAAAGCTGCTGACCGGGGGGTATCGTCCAATTCCGTCAGAAAAACGCTTGCAGCCAGGGCGTTTTCTCTCTGAACTGAGGGTCATTGGGGACATGTTCCGGGTCATGGCAGTTGCAGTTGTGCTTGATTATGCTTCATTATACGCCTGGCTGAAAGGCCTGTCAAGTTTGGTTTGTTCATCTGTTTGGTTTGTTCATCACGGCCTCTTTCATCAAGTCCTTTCCTTCCAGAAATCCGGTGTCATCAGGATAAAGACGGTGAAGAGCTCCAGCCGCCCCATGAGCATCAGAAGCGATAAAAGTCCCTTGGCGGGTACACTGAAAGCAGAATAGTTCTGGGTTGGACCGACAAATCCGAATCCCGGACCAATATTCCCCAAGGTCACCGCGACGGCACTGATGGCACTGATAATGTCCAGTCCTTCCAGGCTGATGAGCATGGTGCCGACAGCCATGATCAGCAGATACAGGATGTAAAAACTGGTGACACTGGCAATCACATCCGCTTCCAGCATCCGTTTATGGATTTTAAGCTGTCGATTTCCTTCCTGTCCATGGGAACACCGCAGCGACCCGAAAAAAGTGTCACATCTTCACTTTCACCTATCAGGTATAACACATCGGTTTCTTGGATCGTCGTCTCCCCGTGAGGAACAATGACTTCTCCTTCCCGGGCAATGGCTGCCACAAGTACTTTTTCCTTGATATTCAAATCTTTCAGCTGTATGCCGCCTAAATCACACTGTGTGCTGACATGAACATCAGCCAGGACAATCCTGCCCTGGGCAAAGTCCTCCATATGCATGGTCAGGTCACGGAGCAGATAGTTCCGGATTTCCATCGCCGTGGTTTGATCAGGATTGACAATATAGTCAATTTCCATTTCTTTCATGATAAAATCTGCCTGCCTGGAGTATTCCGGATTTCGGACACGCGCGATGGAGCGTTTACAGCCCATCCGCTTGGAAAAAAAGGCAATCAGAATATTGGTTTCGTCATCGTCAGTAACGGCGATGGTCAGGTCCATTGCACCGATATTGGCATTGTTCAGATTGGTGATCTCTACCCCATTCTGCTGAAAAGCAAGCACATCAAGATGGTCGGTCGTTTTCTGCAGCGCCGTTTGCTTCTGGTCCATCACCGTCACATCATTGTCTTTGATGGCAAAAGCTTCCGCCAGCTGAAACCCGAGCTTTCCCATCCCCACAATGAATACTTTCATTTCAATGTTCTCCTTCGAGCGGCCTGATCAGGCCGTCTGCTCAAAATAATGACTGTCTCTGCATTTTATCACAATACTTGAATTGGCGGCAACACCACTGAAAAACAACAGGGAAGGATGCCATCCCCTCCCTGTTGTTCATTCGCAGATCATCTGCGTTAGTGATTACATCAGTATTTCGATATCGCTCTGCTCCATGAGCTGGTCTACAAACGCCATCACGGCCTCCTGCTGCTTTTCCTGCAACAATTGCATGCGCAGATTATCTTTCATTTCTTCGTAGGGAGGCAGCTGCATCTTGGCCAGTTCTTCTTCGGACAGTTCTTCCCCGCTTTCCTCCATCGCTTCCTGCTGCATGGCATACTGGGATTCGTAGAATGTATAGAACTCCACGATTTCTTCCTCCGCCACCTCGACGAACTCAACGGCTTTTGCCAGCAGCGCTTCGATGGTCATTTCAGTTTTCAGGGTTTCCTTTAACTCGGATTCGGTGAATTGGGTGCGATCCAGAATTTCCTGAAAAGCCTCTTCGGTATCAAACCGGCTTTTCAATGCATCAAATTCAGCTTCCACTTCTTCATCAGCGACAACCAGCTCCCGGTTTTTGGCTTCCTGTACCATAACCGCCTGCTGGATCAGATGATCAAGCACGCTTTCCTCCACTTGCTGGCGAAGAACCTCTCCTTCCTCTCCTTCAAAATCCATACCCTGCTGCTCATACGACCAGATCATGCGCTCGGTGACGCGATTGAAGGTCGTGGTGTATATAAATTCACCATTGACGGAAGCAACGGGTTCTCCCATTTCCACTGCTGGTGTCCCGGCAGCCTCTTCGGACTCCGCAGGCGCACTGCAGGCACTAAAGACAAGCGCTGCTGCCAGAAACATTAAGAGCATGCTCTTCTTCATTTTTGATGACACAAACATAATCAAACTCCTCGCACAATAGATTTGATCCACAGATAATTGATCGGTGGTTCATACAGAAACATCCCAATACGCGCTTATAGTAACACAGAAGCATCTGAATTGCAAACAAAAGAAACCGGACAAGGTGCTCAGTCTTTCTCTGCAGAGAAGGTCCATGGAGATCTGCTATAGCCGGAGGATGACCCATCGCCAATACACTTAATCCGGTAGCCTTGTACTTTCCTTGATTCCCTCATCTGCATCGTTTGCTGCCCATGGTACCCATCGGTTTTATAAATGTTCCCGTTTAGTGAATTTAATGTTGGATTCTTGCCAAAATGTGGTATGTACTTATATAGTCTTTTTTCTTTTGACGTCATCGATTCGCCGGATGCGCCAAATCCCTGTCCATTTAGGTTCTTTTATGAAAGGAGTGCCGACCATGAGCTCTGAGGTGACCGACCACCCGCAAAATATAAAATCACTGGTGATTTATTATTCTCATGAAGGCAGCACCCGTTTAATCGCCGAATCGATGGCAGACGCCATTGGCGCAGATCTGCTACCGTTGATCCCTAAAAAGGAAATGACCCGGCATGGATTTTCCAAATATTTCTGGGGTGGCAGCCAGGTGATGATGAAACGAAAACCAGAATTGCTGCCCTTTGAGGTGGATCCCCTTGAATATGATTTGATCCTCATTGGAACCCCTGTATGGGCATGGACTTTTTCACCTCCAGTGGCAGCTCTCTTGAAAACCGTCGATTTTTCGGGCAAAAAAATCGGTCTGTTCAGCTGCCATGGCGGTCAGAACGGCAGAACCTTTCTCAACCTGAAAAAGCACCTGGCCGACAGCCAGGTGCTGGGCGAAATTGACTTTTTCGAACCGGTTAAAAAAGACACAAAACTCTCCGTGGAACGGGCAAAGACCTGGGCCAGAGAGATCGCAGATAAATCACAGGGTTAATGAAAAGAGGTGTTCGTATGAACTTTGTCATTATTTCTCCCCATTTTCCACCCAATTACCACCGGTTCTGGTCGGCGCTGAAAGCCAGAAACGTCAACACCCTTGGAATTGGCGAGGATCCATACGATTCGCTGCCGCCGGAAGTCCGGAATGCTTTGACGGAATACTACCGCGTGGACAATATGAATGAATATGAGCAATTACTGCGCGCCTGCGGTCATTTCACTTTTCAGTATGGAAAAATTGACCGGATCGAATCCAATAATGAATTCTGGCTCGAAACGGATGCCAGGCTTCGAACGGATTTTAATGTAAGCGGGCTGAAAACAACCGAAATGTATCCGCTGAAATACAAATCGGGGATGAAACCTGTTTTTCAGGCTGCAGGAATTCCAACGGCTCCCGGTATTTTAATCAAAGAACCGAAGGACGCGGCAGATTTCATGCGCAACCACCATTACCCGGTGATCGCCAAGCCTGACAACGGTGTCGGTGCCTATGCCACCTACAAACTGCACAACGATGACGAACTGGCCGAATTTCTGGACCACAAGCTGCCGGTGGATTACTTCATGGAAGTCTTTATAGACGGGACCATATGCTCCTTTGACGGCATGACTGACCAGCAGGGACGCATCGTACTATCCTCCGGGCTGGTGTATGGGATTGGTGTGATGGAATCGGTCAACGAAGATCGGGACATGTTTATTTACATTCCCCGTGAGCTTCCGCCAAAAGTGGTGGCCGCGGGCGAGAAAGCTGTAAAAGCCTTTAACCTGCGGGAACGCTTTTTCCATCTGGAGTTTTTCTTAACTGATGATGGCGACATCATCGCATTGGAGCTAAACGCCCGTCCTCCCGGCGGCATGATTGTGGACATGATTAATTTCGCCAACGACATCAATGTGTATGAGCTGTATGCGCGGCTCATCACTGAGAGTCATCTGGAAGTGGAAGTGGACCGGCGCTACAACTGTTTCTACCTGGGACTCAAAGATCATTTTCAGTATGTCCTGTCGCCGGAAGAAGTGGCCCAGCGATACCCGGGATCCGTGGTTTTCCATGGGCCGATTTCGCCAGCTTTTGCTGCCGCCATGGGCAACTACGCCATTATTGTCCGCACACCTGACCTGGCGGAAGGACACGCCATCCAGCAGGCAGCCATGGAGAAAAGAACTTAGCTGGCTATTGTCGGCTTAAAAGCTTTCCCAGATAGACCGATTTCATCTGTTTACTGGCCATGGCCTGTTTTATGGGAGGCAGCCTGAGAATCACACCCAGCACTGCTGCCATCGCCCGGTGGCTTTCCAGCGCCTGGTTATCAAAAATGAGTTCCTGCAGCATCCCTTTTTCGATGGCCATCATGACTGCCCGATGAGCAGAATTCACGGGAGTAATGATGGCTTCGTCACGCTCCCGAAGGGTCAAACTGCCGTTGGGACAGGCGCGGGCACAGACACCGCAACCCAGGCAGATATCTTCGTGAAGGTTTGGAATGGCCGGAGAAGCGCCTGTCCGCTCAAATGCCATGGCCTCGACGGGGCAGATGGCGGCACATTTGCCGCAGCCAATGCAGGTCTTTTCGTCTATTTTCGGAAGGAAACGGGTAGTTTGAACCGGATGCAAAATGCCAAACCGCTTTGCTGCCAGCAACGCTTCACAGCAACACCCGCAGCAGTTGCAGATGAAGGCAGGATGCCGCTGGACGTTTTCACCGCACTGTACCAGGTTTTCCGAATATGCCTGTTGCAGCAGTTCACGACACCCCGCTGCTTCCACCCGGCGGGCATGGCCGTGCCGGACGAGGGAGTCGGCAGTATTGTTAAACGTCATGCATATGTCCATGGAGGCGTCACAGTTTTTCCCCAGGTGTTCCATTTTGTGTCGGCAGTAGCACATGCTGATACCGATATGGGAAGCCGTTTCGATGATGTAACTGGCTTTTTCATAATCCAGGATGGTGATCAGCTGATCCGGGTCCAGGGCCGGCTCATGCACATAAGCGCGTACAATGGGGGTTTCACTTCCCACAAACACTTCCCGCACAAAATCCTCTTCCACGTTCAGATACTGATAAAAGAGTTCTGACAACAGCTGTTGGTCAAACTCCTGCCGGGTGCGCATCATGGAAAACTCAAAAAATCCCGCCATGGGGGGCGGCAGCACGTATCGGGTTTTACCGCCAGATTCCATGTCTAACAGCAACGCTTTTTCCGCCATTTGCTGCAGCCGTCTTTCTGTTTCTCCTTCTGACATTTTCCAGGCTTTGGCCGCCGTTTTTACGGTAAAGGGCTTAATGGGAAGCAGCGCCACCAGCGCCGCTTCCTCTTCACTGAAGAGCATTTTTAAAATTTTATAAAGGGTTTCCGACGGGGGAGCTCCCTGTGGAAAGCGGTTCAACCGCCGCTGCAGGTTTCCATAAGCGTTTTTCGCTGTGATGTGCGCCATAGAATCCCCTCCTGAAGATCTGTTTTGTTTGTCCTCCATTTTTGTCAATTTACTTAAAAACCGCAGACAGACAGCGTCTCCTGTGATCACTCAGCTGTCAGTTTGACCCGCAGGATCCCGTAAAGCAGCATGACAATACCAATGGCCGCCATGACAATCACTGGAATCACCAACTCCGGGGATGTCACCCGCTTCACCAAAATGCCGATAAAGGTCCACAGCAAGACGACAGCATACACCACATCCCGTTTTAGGATCAGGATAAAAATGCCGATCATCATGGCGAAAAAGATCATGCCCATGGCCCAGAGCATTCCCGGAGTGCTCATGGCATCAAAGCCCCGATGGACCAGCAGAATCGTCAGATTAGCCAGCGTAGCAGCGGTGATCCAGCCAAGATACACCCGGAATGGAGCGTGAAGCGTCCAGAAATCGAGAAAACTGGGGGCTCTCCTCCCTGCGAGACGTCCACCCCGCAGCCGCAGGTAGATCAGGATCAATGAGAATAACAACAACAGCATAATCGCGAAGGAGAAAGGAATCCACAGGAAATGCCAGGCCACAATCCAGGCAGCGTTCATCAGGGAAGAAAAGACAAACAGCCAGCCGATCCGTTCCACTTCAATGAGCATCTGCCTGCGCCGTATATAGTATTCCACCTGACGCAGGATAAAAAATCCCAATAACAGGTAAATCACTCCCCATATGCCAAACGTAAATCCGGCGGGGGTAAACAGGTTGGGGTAGGCATCTGAGATTTCACCCGTCGTCCGGCCGGCAATCGGCAGGGCATTGGCAAGGCCGTTCACCACGATCATCAACACATAACTCAGTCCATTGGCCGCGATCAGTTTCCCGCTTCGTCTTGGCATGCTGTCACTCCTTTATCGTGAAATCCTCCATCTGCTTTTATTTTAGACTATTTGTCAGACTTTTCAAAGGATAATCCCTTTAAATGTCAAAACAAATGGGACAAATGTCTTATTTTTTTTGATATTGGTTATCAGTTTCATCAGCACGGGTATTGTATAGGTGTAAACATATTCAAGATTGTTTTCAGCATCGAGTGTTTCTGGTGATCACAGCCGGAACACTCCTGTTGGCTTAATCCCGGCATTGTGTGACATTGATGCGTCTGCATGCACCTTTTTTATGGTGGGGAGGTCTTTAAATGGTTGTGAAGAAACCTAAAGTATCTTGGTTTAACATCCTTTATATTGGATTTATGCTGATTTTGATGGCGATGCTCCTTGTGCAGATCATTAAAGTATTGACCCCGTCAGCTTCTCCTCTTCAGCAGGGCAGCGGGTCCAGCGAGGAACAAGGCAATCCGTTAGCCATCCCGGCACTTCTGGAAGACATCAATCCAGATCCGCTGGCAGCTGAATTCGAACTGAATGTCCAGACGGGACAGGTGGAATTTTTCCCTGGCCTGATGACTGATACCCTGGGATATAACGGAAATTTACTGGGGCCGGTGCTTCGTGTCCGGCGCGGTCAGGAGGTGCAGATTAAAGTGAACAACCTGATGCCTGACCCTACGACCGCGCACTGGCACGGAATGGACGTTGACGGGGAAAATGATGGCGGACCTCATCAGGGGATTATGCCGGGCGAAACCTGGACCGCCCGATTCACCGTTAATCAGCCGGCGGCAACCCTCTGGTATCATCCCCATTTCCATCACACCACGGGCGCACAGGTATACCATGGGCTGGCCGGTTTGATTTACATTGAAGATGATGCCTCTGATCAGTTGAAGATCCCTTCAGAATACGGGGTAAATGACATTCCGCTGATTATCCAGGACCGCAATTTTAACAGTGACGGAAGTTTTAACCATGAGATCACCATGATGGGCCTGAAGCCGGGTGAAGTCCTCCTGGTGAACGGTACCATTGATCCATACGTGAATGTTGAACGGGAATTGATCCGGCTGCGTGTTCTCAATGGATCAAATTATGAAAATTTCAATTTGCAGATGAGTGACGGCAGTGTTTTTTACCAGATCGCTTCCGACGGCGGCTTTCTTGAAGCCCCTGTTATGCGGGATTCACTGTTCCTGTCTCCTGGAGAACGTGCTGAAGTCCTCGTGGACTTTTCAGCAGCCACCAGGGATACTGTAGCGATGATGAATGGCCGTCAGACAGTTGTTGTTTTCCGGCTGTCCGGCGATGAAACCGGTGCCGGCCATATACCGGCATCACTGGTGGAGGTTCCTCAGATTCCCGTTGGTGAAAATCCGCCCACCCGTTACTTTGATCTGGAAAGCATGGGCCTTCACGGCACGATCAACGGCAAAGCCTTTGATATGAACCGAATCGACGAGGAAGTCCCTCTAAATGAAACGGAGCTTTGGGTGATCCGCAACCTTGACCGAAACGCACACACTCCCGGCCATCCGTTCCACGTTCACGGCACCCAGTTCCAGGTTGTTTCCAGAAACGGGAACCCCCCGCCGCCTGAAGAGCGTGGATTCAAAGACACCATCTTTGTTGCGAATGGCGAAGAAGTTGTCATCAAAGTTCTGTTCCATCAACCAGGTGTTTTTATGTATCACTGCCATATGCTGGAGCATGAGGAACATGGCATGATGGGTCAGTTTCTGGTGCAGTAACACGATAAGCCGTTATACCCTGGCAGCAGCCGATTCCCCGGCTGCTGTTTTTTGCGACTGTTTCAGGGAAGCCAGTACCAGCAGCACCGACAGGGTATTGAGGACCAGCGCCAGCACCAGCAGCGTATGATAGCTGCCGAACCGGTCAAAGAGAAGACCGCCGATCACAGGCCCTACAGCACCGCCCATTCCAAGGAACATCATAAAAACACCCAGGAGGGTGCTGAAATCTTTCATCCCGAAGAGATGGCGTACCAGCTCGGGAATGGGAACACTCATGGTGGCAAATCCGAAACCAAAAAAAATTGCCGCTGCAAAAGCGATCAAAGGGGTGCCCGCTCGCAAGAGCAGGGCTGTTGCCACTAAATAGCAAATGTTTGAAAACAGAAATACCGGCCGGATCCCGATCCGGTCGGTCATAACTCCCAGGAGAAGCTTTGCCACAGTATTTACCATGAAGATCACACTCAGCACCCAGGCCACCACCTGGGGAATGAGCTGAAGATTCACCAGGTGAGCAGCCATGTTGATGTAAACAGAAAAAATCGTCAGGGCCATGAGAAAAAATCCTGGCGCTGCCAGCCAGAAGGCCTTCGTTTTAACTGCTTCTTTTAGTGTGTAGCCCTCCAGCACTTTTGGTATCACTGCCGGATTCATTCGACTGATGGAAGCCGGTGTATCAGCAGGCACGTCGCCTGGATCCGGTGCCGGTTTATCCCGGATGATCAGCAGCATGGGCAGGCATATCAGCAACAGCAATCCGGAGGCGATCAGGTAGGCAGTGCGCCAGCCGTATTGAAGGATCCAGTAATTGGTCAGAGGACTGAACACAACGCCGCCGATTCCACTTCCGGCAAGGATGATGCCGTATGCGGTAGCCCTTTTGTGGTGAAACCAGTCAGCTGTTAAGATCGCGTAGGGGGTGCTTCCCAGATAAAAGATCGCGCCGCCCATGAAGATCCCACCCAGGTAAAAAACAGTGATGTTGGTGGCTTTGGAAAAAATGAACTGACACAGGCAGGCAGAGATAATGCCAATAAAAAGAAGGCCTCTCACACGTTTCACCATCCGATATACTCTTCCCATGCTTAGTGATATTCCCATCCCTGTAATGGAAGAAACAGTGAAAACCAGATTGAATTCTGCCCGGCTGAATCCCATGTCCCGGGTAACAGGGTCAATATACAAAGTTCCCGCATGGCTTACCAGTCCCAGTGCCATCATGGTAATCACGCCACAGGCCGCTACGTTCAACCAGCTTTGGATCCGATTGTTCACACCCTTATCCTCCCGGTCAGTCCTCGTCCATTCAAAAATGGACTGTTGAAGGCTCATCGCCATGAAAATGGATGATATCTTTGATCATTTCAGGCCTGATTTCCCATATGTTTGCCTGAACACGAAAGACATTCCATTCATCAATATCGAAAATCCGCACCCAGCTGTCCATCACCTGCTTTTTTTCCTCGGGATAAAAGTGAGCGGTTTTGCCATCAATGAACGAGAACACGTCTTTATGACCTCTTCGCTTCATCTCAGCCCGATAAGCCGCATCATCCTCAGCATCTATTGGAATATAGAGATGATTCAGCACATAATCCCATTTAATGCTGTCAAAATAAATGACCTCCGACTCATCCGCTTCCAGTACATAGATCACCGTATCCTCGGTCGGTCTGAGCATGTTTTCCTCGCTGACAGAGCACCAAATGGGAAATTCCACTGCGTCGGGTTTGGGCACCCGCCGGTTCGCCGCCTCCACGAACCAACGGTAGAGTTTGATGATATAGTCAGCAATGATGTCAAACTTTTCATCCAGGTGCTTTTGGGTGATACGGATCACCCCGTTTCTTTTCAGTTCATCCAGGCTTTTGATGTCCTGACGGGTCCAAAGGGTGACTTTTTTCCTGTTACCGTTTTCAGACATAATGTTCTCCTTTCAAGCCTGCCATCCGGTTCGGGATGTCTGGCAGAAATCAATCTGATCATGTTTTTATTGAACTTTATTCGTTGCTTCCTTCTGCGTTGTTCCCCACATAGCCAGTATCATCAGGCAAATGGTCCATACCGGCGGCCTGTTTCACCAGTGCGTCACAGCGCTCGTTTTCCGGATGACCGCTGTGGCCCTTTACCCAGACAAATTCAATATCATGCTGTTCCAGCAAATTCAGAAGTTTTTCCCATAGATCAATGTTTTCAGCCATTTCTTTTTTATTTCGTTTCCAGCCGTTGCTGCGCCATCTTTTCGCCCATCCCTTGGACACTCCGTCCACCAGGTATTTCGAGTCACTGTATAACGTGATCCGGCATGGGTATTTCAATAACTCCAGTGCCTTGATGCAGGCTGTCATTTCCATGCGGTTATTGGTGGTCAGCCTGTAACCCCCGGAAATTTCTTTCACATGAGCGCCATATTTCAAAATAGCCGCAAAACCGCCTTTCCCGGGATTCCCCAGACAACCGCCGTCTGTATAAATTGACACCTTTTTCATCTGCTTCCTCCCAGCCTCTTCTGTTAGTCACGTTTTCATCCGCTATTTATTCCCGGCGCTCCGTTTGATCGGCCATTCAGTTATCAGTCCTGATCCGATCCAATAATCAGGGCATGAAAGCATCCAGACTTTCTTTTAGAAAATGCCTGTACGCTGCAGTACCGGCCAGGTTATTATGGCCTGCATGCGCCACTTTAGTCACATGAACTTCCCCTGCCCAGTTCTCCAGAAGTCTCAGGGATCGTTCCGGCGAAATGACGGTGTCCTCCAGCGCTATCAGGGCATACACGGGAATATCGCTGGCGGCGGCATTGTCAAGAGCATTAAACCGGTTACGGAGAAGCAGGTTCACCGGCAGGAATGGGTATGCATCTTTTGCGACGTTCGCCATACTGTCGTAAGGGGAAACAAATATGGCCCCCTAGACCTGGCGATGACGGGCCAGGTGCGCCGCGACACCGGTTCCCAGACTTCTTCCCATCACAATGGTACGTGAAGGGTCCGCCATTCCCTGCCGTGTGAGCGCATCATAAATACCGAGAGCATCTTCGTACAGCATTTCTTCGCTGGGATTTCCTTCACTCAGCCCATAACCCCGGTAATTCATCAATATAAAAGACCAATTGTGAAAGTCTGCGACCTCATCAATCATATAAGATACTTCTTCCGCATTGCCTCCAAAATAGAGTACCACATTGTCTGCTGTTTCAGCAGTTTTCGGGTAATCACTCACCCGCCAGCCGTGCAGTATGATGCCGTCAGCCGTTGGAATGGTGATTTCTTCCACATGATGCAGTCTGGTCCTGATGTATTCAACCCGTTCATTTGTGATGCTTTGCCGGATAAACAACAACTGGTCCTGGTACAAATACATAAAAACACACACTATCGAATAGATGATGAGTCCACCGGCGATGATACGCAAAAAAGTCATGAGTCAGAAATGAATCCTTACTGTAGGACATCATTGAAAACGCTCCCCTGAAGTGACCGCGCCCGATGTTCATCCTAAATCATCCATCGGGCAGGCTCCCTTTACGCCATATTTTATCACACTGTGACATCTGGATGTGACCGAAACGCTTACTTTTATCATCGCCTGCTTAGCAAGAGCCGTCAAGATCACTGGGAGTGTATGCAGTGGCACCGTAAAGGCAACTATGCTATGATTATGATAGTAAAGTGAATCAATAAACAGGTAAACGATGGGGAGGATCAGGATGAACAACGGACTGCAAAAACTGGTGGATCAGGGTTTTATGACTCAGGAACAGGGTTTGTATATTGAAGATGCGGTGAAACAACGTTCAACCATCATTGTTTCAGGACATAAAGGGTGGGGCATCCTGCCACTGCTGGCAACCATCGGCAGTATGGCCAAGGAGTATTATCAGGTTCGTCAGGTAAAAGGGTTTGAATGTCTTGGTGAGCCGGCAGATTATTACATCATTGCCAATCCTAAGGAAACCGACTTTGAAGGGCTGGTGATTGACGCCCTATGCGTCCAGGGTTCAGACATGTTGGCGGTCAAAGACCCGGATCATCCTTATTCAATCATGAAGGTGCTTAAGGAAGTGTGTAAAAGGACGGATAATGCGTCGAAAGTCTGTGAAGTGCTTGAATGTGCCAAGATAAATGATGAAAAGATACTATCAAAGATTACCCGGATGGTGGTTTCCCCTGACGGCAAAGTGCAGCGCATCGATCAGCTGAAACCGCAGTGACAACCGTAATCGTTGAACAACAGCCTCAGCTGTCAGTTGAGGCTGTCTCATTTCACTCCTTGAACTGCAATGAATGCAGGATCCGCCGGCTCAGGTGATTGATTCCATTTTGAGCGTACCGCAAGAAACCTCCAGACACATATGTCTGAAGGCTCCCCCGGCTCATCGTTCTAGTTTTATAGCAGGAAGAGAAACAACATCGGTGCTGCCGACAGCGCCACAACCACCAGTCCCCGTCCAAACAGCCGGGGCGTTTTTCTGCGAATCCGATGATAATAATAAGTGACAGCCGCATAGACTGCCAGGGTGACAATCAGCGAGAGGAAACTGCGCTGAATCCGGAATCGCATCACGAATGATACCAGCGTCATGACCAGCGAAGCACCCAAAGCCATTCCAATGGCAATGTGAAGAAGCAGGTAGGCTTTTCTGTTATTCAGTAAGGAAGGTTTTTCGGCACGGTAAAAGGGGATCACTTTCGCCGGTTGGCGGACGAGGGATGGTGCTTCCCGCCGTGATTTCTGGTTGAATCGAATCGGTGGGTAAATGGAAGATGTGTTACTGCCGGATAACCGGGATTGAGAGATATTCATGTGATTTTCCTCCTTGTCTGCCTAACGGTCTCTGCAAAAGGTAAGACGTCAAAAAGTGAACTTCTGTTCTTATTGTCTCATGACCCATGGACATCTCATGTCCATGCTGATCATTATTCTAAATTTCATTTCAGCTGTGGCACTTCTCATGCTCTCAACCGTTTCGTTGCTGGCTGTAACAGGATAGTTTTTGGCATTCAAAAGCCTCAAGCTGGATCAATCACCTGCTTGAGGCTTTTCTGTTATCGCCGGTTGGTTTAAATCACTCCCTGCTGGCAAAAACACTGTCTTCCACAATACTCTCCAGAGGAATGAACAACGGCTTTTTTGTTACACGCGCTGTGGCCTGTGCGTGGTCCATTTCATAGGGAAGCAGACAGCAGAACCTGCGCTGAACGCTTTCCTGTCGATGATCCGAGGGATGCGTCTCCCATAAATTCAGTCCTTTTTGTTTCAGTGCCTCCTCCACAACGGCCACAAAGATCCCCCGGAATGACTCTCCTGTTCCGATCCGAAAGGAGATATAATCCCCCTTGGATACGAGCAGGCTGTGAAACTGCCATTCCAGACGAACTTGTTGCCTGGAGAACCTGAGCAGCGTGTTATCCATCATTTGCAGGTTGTACAACTCATCCTCGGAGAGATGGGTCCCGTAACGCTCTTTGAGTTCCTGCTGCTCTTTCATTTTATCCATCCGTTTTTGGGTTTCCCTCACCATGGCAAGCGCGGCGACCAGCATCATCCCCCAGATAAACCAGAGGATGAACGTATTCGCATCCCAGTCAGCTCCCCATTTTTGGATCATGTGTTTCCACCCTCTCCAGTCAAACGGCTGCACAGCCTCCAGATGGTTTAGCTGCAGCACAGCCATCGCTTCTATTGGTATTTTATCCATTGGCGGCGGTCTCAACCATCTGAACAGCCATGACATCGATAAAATATGCGCTTCAGTATTCGGAGAAAAATGATTTCCTCCTGATAAGGCGACACCCAGGGGTTTGCTCATGATCGCAAAACAGTCTTCAACGATTGGTTATCCTTCATCCGATAAGATAGAGAAACGCTCCCTGTAAAAAACCAATCATCATACCAAGGAGACCACCAATCCATTCGATATGTTTCAGTTCCCGGCTAGCCACCGCCATTACCATGCCTTCCAGCCGTTCCATGGGGAAGGCATTTATCTTATCTTCCACAATCGCAGCCAGCTTGACAGTCGCCGCACCTTCCTCCATTAAATGTTCCAGTATTTCATTCAATAACCGGTCGCTTTCCCGGTTCATCAAATCGTTGACAAAATGGTCGACCGGCTTTTTCATAACATCCCGCAGAAATGATGGCACTTTTTCCAGTAACATTTCATTCAGATACAGCTTTAAAAAAAGCGTGAGTTCCTGCTTTTGTTCAGGACTGCCATAAGCCTGAAGAATGTCTTCCATCGATAAAAGTTCCTTTTCAATCTGAATACCGACACTGTGGGCCAGTTCTTTTTTGCGCCGGGGGATCAACCCCTGGAGGATAAATCCCAGGATCGGGATTCGAATTGGTTCATAGGGCTTGAAGAGTAATCGGATGGCCAGCTTGTTCGTGAACCAGCCGATGAGACCGCCGATAACGACTAAAAAGAACCAGTAAAGCAGTGTCATGAATGTCACCTCATTTCAGTATGACTGATTTCCATTGTAACACATTTGGTCTTTGTGGTGTTTGACAGCTTTTTGAACCCTTTTGCGAGACGTTTGTCCTGACCTTTTTCGGGTATTGAATCAGTAACCCAGAAATAACGGTCACTCAGAACCTGGGAAGGATCAGTCAGCCACTATCAAAATCGCAAGGAACAACTGTGTGGATTGAAAGGGGTGTTCTCATGAATCTGCTGTTATGTGTGGATGGGACGAAAGAGAGTGTGAAGGCACTTGAAAAAACCATTGAACTCGTGTCGGGATGTCGTATTGACAATGTCAGCCTGCTGCATGTGTACCACAAAGTCAACCTTCCCATGATGAAAGACGGAAGCCAGCACTATGATGTTGAGATTATGGAGAGTTATGTCCAGATGAATGAAGAACTCATGAAAGAACACGAACAGATTCTGGAACAGGCTGCCGAGGCATTGCGTAAAAAAGGTGTTGAACCGGACCTGATGCTGCGCGAAGGACATACGGCCAATACCATATCAAAAGTCGCTGAGGATGGCAACTATGACCTTATTGTCATGGGCAGCCGAAAGCAGTCCGGCCCGCAGCAAAACTGGCTGGGAAGTGTGTGCAATACGGTACTGCAGCAAACCAGAGTGAGTGTTCTTGTGGTTAAATAGCACAATATTCCGCTGAAAGGAGTGTGCCTAATTGAAGCTTCTTGTCTGTGTTGACGGATCCCCCCAAAGCATGAAAGCGGTTGTCAAAGCAGTGGAGATTGCCGCTGGCTGCCAAACTA
>JAWSUV010000022.1:24563-30360 GCA_033549305.1 Bacillota bacterium
TTTGATTGAGGACGGCAGTAAATACCGCGTTGAGGAAGAAATGAAGAAGTACAACCTGCTCAATGAGCAAATGATCAATCATCACAAAAAATATCTTGAGCATGCCGCGATGCGTTTCCGGGAAAAAGGCATCGAACCGGATCTCATGTTGAAGGAAGGACATCCAGCCCATACCATCGCCGAAGCAGCCAAAGAAGGCGGCTTTGACATGATCATTATGGGCAGCCGGGGACGGGGCAACCTGAAAAGCCTGTTGCTGGGAAGTGTCAGCAATGCCGTGATTCAACAAACCCATGCCAGTGTGCTGGTGGTCAAATAAGAAGAGATAAATCATACTTTCAATTTAAAGCCGCCTTCCTTTTCATTTTTAAGGATGAAGGCGGCTTTGTTCATTGGTGATAATTGAGACGATTCTTTCTTGCTGTCGTCTCCCAGAAATAATCACAACTCATGGAAAAGCATCAAGTTTTAGCACGACAGTATATCTTTACAATTTGTCTATTCAATTCTATGTTGGGATATTGACAAAAACTCAAATCTGCAAATCTTCATGACACAATGATTTTATGTCGTTTACTTGCCTAATCCTGCTCTACTTCTTTCAATACTTCCTGTGCTTTTCGAAAACTGTCGACCGCAGCCGGTACACCGCAGTAAATGGCACAATGAAGAAATATTTCTCTGATTTCCTCAATTGTCACACCGTTCTTAATTGCTCCGCGGATGTGAAGCTTTAATTCGTGCGGACGATTAAGCGCTGTCAGCACAGCAAGGTTAATGATACTGCGTGTTTTTCTGGATAATTCAGGTCTTGCCCAGATCTCTCCCCAACAGTATTCAGTTACCAACTCCTGCATTGGGCGATTGAAATCAGTAGCCTTGTTGATCGATTCATTGACATACTTCTCTCCCAAAACAGCTTTGCGAATCTTCAGACCCTCATTAAATCGTTTCTTGTTCATTTTCCAAAACTCCTTTCTGAAGTGATCACTTCCCACATCATCTTAACAGTTCACTTAAAGGAGAGGACAAACTATCGATAGAAATATAATAACAATCCGGTTGTCAACCCTAAAAGCATTACTGCGACCATAGCGATTAAGTCCGTATAATGGTGTAAAAACAAAATGAGCCACAAACTCATTCCTCGGTTAGAATATAAGTGTCAAGCAAATACCAAACCGAGGAGGATGAATCATGGCTCAGTTCAATATTACCCTAACAGACGAAGTTTTGCACGGTCTTTTTACCAGTAACGGACGCGACCAGGCATTTGCCAAGCTGATGGAAGAAATCATCAACCAGGTGCTTTTAGCCCAGTCAAAAGAACAAATTGGTGCAGACCCTTATGAAAGAACTGATGAGCGCAACGCTTACCGGAATGGTTTCCGAGACAGGCAACTCACCACCCGGGTAGGCCATTTACACTTACGAGTCCCCCGGCATCGAAACGGAGACTTTAGCACAGAAATGTTTGAACGGTACCAACGCAGCGAACAAGCATTGGTCCTGGCCATGATGGAAATGGTGGTCAACGGCGTGTCCACCCGAAAAGTGGAAAACATCACCGAAGAATTGTGTGGAAAGAAGTTCTCCAAATCCACAGTTTCTGCTCTTTGTGAAAAACTGGATCCGGTGGTGAAATCCTTTCAAACACGACCATTGGAAATACATTACCCCTTCGTCATTGTGGACGCCCTTTATCTAAAAGTACGCAATGATCACCGGGTACAGTCGAGAGGACTTCTTATCGCTGTTGGAGTCAATGAAGAAGGTTACCGGGAAATCATCGGTTTTCAAGTGGCCAACAGCGAAAGCGAAACCACCTGGTCAAACTTCTTTGAATCATTAAAAGACCGGGGACTAAAAGATGTTCGGCTGGTAACCTCCGACAATCACAAAGGGCTGGTGAAAGCCATCCACCAACAGTTCCAAGGAAGCAGCTGGCAACGATGCCAGACCCACTTTTCCAGAAACATGTTGGAGCAAACTCCCAAAGGGCTGCAACCAGAAATGAAAGAATCCTTGAGAGAACTCCATGAAACCCCTGACCTTGACAGTGCCATCAAAATCCGTAACCAGATCTTTGCCAAGTACGACACCAAAGCACCGAAAGCCATGACATTACTGGATGAAGCCTTTGCTGATATCACCGCCGTTCTCACGTTGCCGTTGAAATACCGAAAAAGACTGCGTACCACTAATGGGGTTGAACGGCTCAACCAGGAAGTCAGACGCCGGGAAAGAGTAATCAGAATCTTTCCCAATGAAGCCTCCGTCATCCGTCTGATGGGCGCTCTGCTGATGGAACAAAGCGAGAAATGGCAGACAGGGCGTAAATACTTCGAGATGGATCTGTACTACCAGACAACAGAGGAGCAATCGATAACAGAAGACAAAGTGGCCTAACCTCGCTATTTATTCCACGTCCTCTTGACAGTGAGCCTCTTGCCGGCATGGTTTCAGGCATCGAAGGCATCACCTTTGGTCAGAGAAGAAAAGCGCTTTGGGGTCGGGTGATGCCTGGCGAACAGCCTACCATGCCGCCACTCACTGTCAAGAGGCTTTCGCGGCATAAAGCGCTCGAGGTTGTGCTGATGAATAAGTGAACCACTCATATCGAAGATCTAACATTGTTGCCGAGGAAATTACACACTATTTTGGACTTGACTGACCATAGCATAGACAGTATACTCCTTGTAAAGCTCACCTATTGTAACTTGCATCACTTTTAGTGTAAAAGATTGACACAAGTGAAGAGGAGAAAAATAATAACCTAAAAAAGCACTGATCATTAAATAATAAGTAAATACATGTCTCAAATCATTCGACATGTTGATGCGAGACAACATGGGCAGCGTAACAGCAAGCGGCACAGTTATATTTCCAGTAATAAATCCAAAAAACAGTGATGTTCCCATAAATACCGTCATCATTGATAAGCTGTTGGTTGTCCGGGAAAAAATGTTGTCAAAAATCATAAGCATTTCATCCATTTGAAGAATGATGTCTTTAATAATAAGGACTGAGATGATGATGATCAGTATATCCCAATTAGCAGATTTTCTAAGCACCCATAAAAACTTTTCCTTTTCAGATTCTGCATATACTATTACTAAACTTACCAGCATTGCAGCAAATAAAGGAATCCCCAAGATGGCGTTAAGCAATACCGGAACATAGATCGGAGCAGTAAAGATTAAGAATCTTCGAAAATTCTCTTGGAAGCCGCAAGAATCTGATTGACTAATCGGCACATTCGCTTCGATCCTTCTTAAAAATAGATAATGTGCAAATGTCAGCATTAGCAGCAAGAACGCCAAATTATAAAGAATTATCAGGTAAACATTTATATCAGGTGAAGCTGAACGCAGAAAAAGAATCGGAATAGAAAAAGGGAATACCATTGTAGAGATGTGCCGAAAGATTAAATTCACCGCAGCTCTTTGAGGTGGTTTCAATCCTGCATCAGCACCTATATTATCAACAAATGGCGCTGACAAGACTGCCCCTCCAGGGATGGTCAGTGTACCGATCATAGAAGGAATAATCATCAAAACGATTTTTCTACTGCGAAAAATGTTCAACAAAGATTCAACCACTTTATCCAATAGCTTATAATGTTTCATTGTGCCACCGACAGTGCTGACTATGAGTACTGTCAAAATTGCATCCCTGGAATGATTCGTTACAAGCAAGCCAAGTACAATATTGCCAATAGCGTGTATCCCAATCATGGACAAAACAGCCAGAACCAATGCTGTAATGGCAAGTGATGTGCTCAGTTTCATTCGATTGCGCAGCAATATTGGTATTATCAGAAATGAGATTACAGTTGAAATGAGCTGATTCAACGTATGCACCTGATCCTTCTGGCTTGTCACCGATCGCATAATCAATTAGAATGATATAAGATACTACATACTGTAACAGCAAATAAACGGAGAACTATATACTTAATCAGTTAAATCAGATCGGGGAGGAAGATGTATGAATAAGAATCAGCCGACTTGCGCAAAGTGTAAAATAAAAACACCCGAGAAAGCTTGCCGCAAAACTGATGGTAATGCCCCAGCATTTTGTCCTACCAAGAATATTCCCGAAGTGTTGTCATCTATTGAAAAAATATATGCCGATCCCAAAATTAGGGAATTTGCGCGCCAGGCTTCTATTCAGGAAGCTGAAGGTTACGCAAATCGCGAGCTTAAATTGCCGGTCCGTTATCCTGTTAAGAATCGCTTGGAAGAAATTTGTGAGTTTGCGGACCGTATGGGTTATAAGCGGTTGGGTTTAGCGTACTGCGGGGGTTTGCAACAGGAGGCTGATGCTGTTAATCAGGTATTCGAAGCTGCCGG
Source organism: Bacillota bacterium (assembly GCA_033549305.1). GTDB lineage: Bacteria > Bacillota > Clostridia > Peptostreptococcales > Tindalliaceae > Anoxynatronum. The sequence continues at coordinate 28,919 of JAWSUV010000022.1, forward strand.
TTTCGAAGTTCTTTCAGTTGTTTGCAAGATAGGTTGCAGGCCTAAGGAAGAAATTGGTTTGAATGACCAGCAAAAAGTGCGGATCGGCGAGTTCGAATCAATGTGCAATCCAATCGGACAAGCAAAAGTCCTTAATCAAGCTGGAGCCGACTTTAATGTCGTGCTGGGTCTTTGCGTTGGCCATGATTCATTATTCTTCATGAATACGACAATTCCAACAACAGTTCTTGCTGTGAAAGACCGTGTTTTAGGCCATAATCCCCTTGCTGCAGTCTATACACTTGGCTCATACAGTGAACGGCTGATCAAAAAATAAGCGCTCTTGCAAACAAAATATTAAACACCCAAGTCTTTCATTTTTCTCCAGAAAGTTGTCCGACTCATGCCTAACATTTCAGCGATTTTACTTTTTCTTCCAGAAAATGCGAGTAATAGCCTTTGGAGCAATTCTTTACTGATAACACTGTTTTTGACATCCTTTGGTAGAATTCCATGTTGTTTTAAAATATCATAAAAGAGTCGTTCTTCACCAATTGCACGCAATAATAATTCATGAATGACAGGTTCATCATATCTCTCAATATTTTTATAGTGGATTGAAAATCTTTCGACAACATTTTTCAACTCTCTGACGTTTCCCGGCCAGGAATAATATTTAAGGATCGCAACTTGATCTTCTGTCAATTTGGACTTATAGCTGTCTATACCCAAATGTTGTCCCGTAAGGTATATAAACATATCAATCAGATCATTGTCTCTGTCTCTTAAAGGAGGAATTGATATCTGTAGAACATTTAAGCGATAATATAAATCGTCCCGGAAGTCATGCGGAATTTTATCCTCTATGATCTCATTTGTAGCAGAGATTATTCTGACATCTATTGGGATTATTTTTTCTCCCCCAATTTTCATGACTTCTTTTTCTTGCAGTACCCTAAGCAGTCTAGCCTGCAAGTTGCGAGAGATGCCTCCAATTTCATCTAGAAAAATGGTCCCTTGATGTGCGATTTCAAAAAGACCGGCTTTTCCGCCTTTTCTACTCCCTGTAAATGCTCCTTCTTCATATCCAAACAGTTCACTTTCCAGAAGATTTTCTGGTAATGCAGCACAGTTAACTGCAACAAAGGGCCCGTTTTGCTGGAAACCAAAATTGTGAATACTTTGTGCGAATAATTCCTTGCCTGTCCCGGTTTCGCCATAAATTAATATATTTGATTTTGATTTTGCATACATTTTTGCCTTATTAATTTCGTCCCTTATTAGTGTTGATCCGCCAATTATTTCAGAAAAGTCTGTCTTTGCTGTAAATCCTTTTTTTGCATTGAGAAGTCTGATTCTCTGCTCTGCTTGCTGTATCGCTGATACCTTTTGGATAATAGTGAGCGTACCAATTCGCTTTCCATCAGTTTCAATAGGAACACTATTAGTGATTATTTCATTCT
>JAWSUV010000023.1:0-30181 GCA_033549305.1 Bacillota bacterium
AAGAGGTTGAAAGTCAGTATTTTCAATGTGTTTAATGTTATTCAATAGACCCTAAGTACGATTTGTTCATTTTGGAGGTCGATTATGTGAAGTCAGGGGGTTATAAAATATCGCATAATTCTAATTATGCGAATAAGTATAGCATCCATTCGTCAATCACATGTTGAGACGGTAGTTCTGCTAGTCAAGGAATAGGTTAAAATTAAACAGTTATTGAAGAATGAAGGCAGAAACAGAGGAATAAACGATCTGGGGAAAAGAGAAAAACCGCATTCTATCACTTTAACGAAAGAGGGATCATATGATTCAGAATATTGAACCACGGGTCTTCAACAATCGATTTCGGAACAGAGTAGCGGAATCACAGGACCTTTTCCTTGCCTATCAGGATGACACAGTACTTGTCGGAGAAGATCAGGATAAACTGTGGTACCCGTCCTTTGCCGACTTTGAGGCAGAGTACCCTGAGCTGATCCAGGAAGCGCAGTTTCTGTTTACCATTGATGAGATCCATTACTATCTCATCGACAGGCAGGGACTTGACACCGTCAAAGGATGGATCTATGCCACCACAGGAAGATTCCGTACGGAACCCAAATACTGGAGATCATTTGCGGGTGCCATCGGGTGGCAGCTAAACCGGTGGTATAAAAATCATCTATTCTGCAGCAGGTGCGGAAAACCGCTGAAACGGTCCGATAAGGAGCGAATGCTGTATTGTGAAAGCTGCGGATTTCAGATCTATCCGACGGTCTCGCCTTGTGTGATTGTGGCCGTTCATGACGGTGAACGACTTTTGTTGACAAAGTACGCCGGGCGGGCCTATACGAATTTCGCCTTGATCGCCGGATTTGTGGAAATCGGAGAATCGCTGGAGGATGCCGTGCGCAGAGAAGTCATGGAGGAAGTGGGACTGAAAGTAAAAAACATCCAGTTCTATAAAAGCCAGCCCTGGCCGTTTACGGATACAATTCTGGCCGGTTTTTTTGCGGAGCTTTCGGAGGATGATACCATCACGATTCAGGAAGATGAACTGGCACTGGCTGTTTGGATGAACCGGGAGGATGTCCCGCCGGACGAACTGAAGATCAGCCTGACAGGCGAGATGATGGAAGCATTTCGAATTGGAACGTTCGAATAATCATTGGAAATAATAGATAAAAATGCACATAATGCTGATTTACTCTTTTCGGAAAGTAATATCCTTTCGAATATCCTGTTGAAGTACGTTCAATTTAAAAGTGAAAAAAATAACACGATGTGATAGAATGAAAGTAGGCATACAACATCAGTGACACCATAATAGTATACTGTGTTCCATGACACATCAAACTTAAATGTGGAGGAGGATGATTATGAGTAAACCAGTTTTATCATCGCATTTTGAATCAAGGAAACCATCAGACGTGCGATTGGCTCAGATGAAATATGATGAACGTGCAGTGAAACCGGAAGCTGTGATTAATGTGGGCATCGGGAACGTATCTCTTCCGACAAACCCCGCCATGATGAAAAGAATGTTTGCATTAAATGCACCCGAAAGTCCTTTTGCGGAAGGGGTTGTGCGATATTCGGGAACCGCTGGTACGGCAGAGTGTCAAAATGCATTTAAAAACATTCTTAAGTGTGAGGGATTTGATACCAGCAAATTATTCGTTCAGATAACCGACGGCGGATCTGCCGGCATGGAATTGTTGATCGTTGGCGTTTGTGGACCTGCAGGCACAGATGACAGTCCTCTCATGATGATCGATCCGGCATACACCAATTACATCTCGTTTGCTGAAAGAGTCGGTCGTAAAACAGTTACGATAAAACGTCATTTGGGGGAAGACGGCAAATTCACCCTGCCTGAAATGGATAAAATTGAAGAAATCATCAACTATAACAAACCTAGGGCCCTTCTTGTCATTCCCTATGACAATCCAACCGGGCAGCTCTATGGCTATAAAACGCTTAAAGACCTGGCTAGACTGTGCGTGAAATACAATATGTGGATGATTAGTGATGAAGCATACCGCGAACTCTACTATCAGGACGATGCTCAACTGGTGAGCATCTGGGGAATAACTGATGAGGATGTTCCCGGGATCGAGGGCAGAAGAATCAGTATTGAGACTACTTCAAAAGTGTGGAATTCATGTGGTTTGCGTATTGGTGCAGTGATCACCGACAGTGCTGAATTCCATAACCGCTCAGTGGCTGAATATACAGCGAACCTGTGCGCTAACGTCATTGGTCAGTATATTTTCGGCGCACTGGCGCATGAGAGTAAAGAAGATATTATGGGATGGTGCGGACAGCTGCGCGATTACTACAAAAAACAAATAGTGATGGTTAACAAAGGATTGAAGGAGCAGGAACCAGGGTTGATTATTTCCAGTCCGGATGCCTCCATATATTCCGTCATTGATGTTAGAAATGTTGTAAAACCAGGATTTGATGCAATCGACTTTGTCCTATACTGTGCGGGAGAAGGTTCTGTCACAATAGATGGTGTTGAAACAACATTGCTGGTAGCACCCATGAAGGGCTTCTATGATATCAGGGAAGGTGAGAAGAACCCGGGAAGCACTCAGTTCAGGATTTCGTTCGTTGAGTCTCCTGAGAACATGGCTAAGATTCCCGAGCTTTTTGTAAAACTGCTGAAAAAATTTGAATCGCAACGATAGAATCCATTCTATTAAATTGACCAGGCAGCTGAAAAGTGACTGATTTCTGCATTTGGCAGGAATCAGTCCTTCTTTTTCCCGCAATACGATGATTTCCCTGCTCTTGAAATCGTTATTTAAGCGGGGGAAGCATTGACAGCAAGTACATTGACAAACAGCAGCGGGTGATTCATACTAATGAAAAAGACCGGTTGAAAGGAAGGATGAATATGGAAGCAGTTGATAAGCCCGATTTTAACAGTAAACGGGATCTGTACCGCTTTATGAACATCAAGCTGGTAGGAATGCTTTCGTCAGAAACCGACTGGCTGGCCAACCTGTGCAATGCTTCCGCTTTGATGAATCAGCTGCTTGATGACATTAACTGGGTTGGCTTCTACCTGGCTAACGGAGAAGATCAGCTGATTCTGGGGCCTTTTCAGGGCAAGCCCGCCTGCGTTCACCTTTTTTACGGCAAGGGTGTCTGTGGAACAGCTGCGCTGAAAAGAGAAGTACAGCTGGTGCAGGACGTGCATGCTTTTGAGGGGCATGTGGCATGTGATTCGGACTCCCAGTCGGAAATTGTGCTACCGATCATTGTCAATGATGAGGTGGTGGGTGTGCTGGATATTGACAGTCCAATTCTGAACCGGTTTGATGAGGAAGACCAAGCGGGTCTTGAAATAATTGTCCAGACACTGGTTACTTATTTTGACTGGGCACAGGTGAAAAAAGCAGCAGCCAATGAGAAATAAGGCATGACGATATAAGAACCTGCAGCCAATCAAGATCTTACACTGATCAGCTGCAGGTTCTTTATGATTGAAAATTTAGCTGGATTTCACAAAGTCAAAGCCTTTCTGGATGGCCGTCATGTTGTCATCCAAGAGTTGTGGCCGTTTCATGGTGAGTTTTTCCATGGCTCTTTGGATGGCCTGATAATCCACCAGCTTCAAGGACGGCAGCAGGGCACCAAGGCACACCATGTTAGCAATGGCGGGATTTCCCATGGTATTGGCAATTTCAGTGGCAGGTACCTTCACGATGGTGATATCGTCGCGCTCATTTTCGATTTTTGCCAATGAAGCATTGACGATGAGAACGCCGCCTGGCTTAATGCGGGAAGAAAACTTGTCGTAAGCCGGTTTATTCAGCACAATGGCCGCATCGGCCTGATCAATGACATGCGAGTATATTTCACCGTCGGCCAGAATCACAGAGCAGTTCGCGGTTCCGCCGCGCATTTCCGGGCCGTAAGAGGGGATCCAGCACAAATCCAGCTCTGTATTCATCCCGGCATAGGCGAGCACTTTCCCCAGAAACATAACGCCCTGGCCTCCGAATCCGGCCATGATGACTTTATCCATCATAGTTGTTCGACCTCCTCAGTGACTTTCAGCTCACCCAGCTCGTACACGGGCATCATGTTCTCGCGTAACCATTTCAGGCTGTCTGAAGGGTTCAGCCCCCAGTTGGTGGGGCAGGTGGACAACACGCTGACCAGTGAAAAGCCAAGCCCAGCGCGCTGGACTTTGAAAGCTTTACGGATGGCATTCTTGGTTTTCTGAATGTTTTTAGGTGAATCCACTGAAACGGAGGCAACGTAAGCAGCACCTGGAATACCGGCGATCACTTTGGGAAGATCCATGGGAAACCCCATGGTGACAGGGTCACGGCCGAAAGGACTGGTGCTGGTTTTCATATTCACGAGGCTTGTAGGTGCCATCTGCCCGCCGGTCATGCCATAGATGGCGTTATTGACCATGATGGATGTGATTTTCTCTCCCCGGGCGGCTACATGGATGGCATGCTGGGTGCCGATGGCGGCAATATCGCCGTCACCCTGGTAGGTGAAAACGGTTCGTTCCGGCAGCGCTCGCTTGATGCCGGTTCCGACGGCCTGGGCACGCCCGTGGGCCGCGCCGACAAAATCACAGGTGAAGAAGTCCTGGCTGAATCCGGCGCAGCCTACAGGAGAAACGCCAATGGTTTCTTCGATGATTTCCAGTTCCTCAATCACTTCAGCAATGAGACGCATGATAATCCCGTGGGTACAGCCCGGACAGAAGGTAAAGGGCACATCGGTCAGTCCTTTTGAGCGTGTAAACACTTTTTTCATGCCTGCACCTCCCTGGCTTCATTCTTATCGATCATGGCTTCAACATAATCAAGGATTTCGGTTTCAGTGGGCAGCATGCCACCCTGACGGCGATATAATTCAACAGGCATTTTGCAGGCGACAGACAGCTTGACATCTTCAATCATCTGGCCGGTATTCAGTTCAACCGTAACGATTCCCTTCACCTGATCCATAAAGGGGACAAAGGCATTGGCAGGGAACGGCCAGAGAGTGATGGGACGAATCAGGCCCAGTTTAATGCCTTTTGCCCGGGCATTAAGCACCGTGCTTTTACAGATGCGGCCGGTGGTGCCATAGCTCACCAGCAGATAGTCGGCGTCTTCCGTATGGAATTCTTCCCACCGCTGTTCGGTCTCCTGAATGTCCTTGTATTTCGCTTCCCAGTAAAGATTGTTGGTCTCACCAATTTCATTGGTAAGGGAATAGCTGGCGAGAATGCGTTTTTCCCTCCCGGCACAGCCGTCCACGACCCAGCTGCAGTCATATTCTTCAGCCGGTGGACGCTCTTTCAGCACCACGGGTTCCATGGTCTGGCCCAGATAACCATCTGTCAGGATCATCACCGGATTTCGGTAGCGGTCTGCCAGATCAAAGGCCTCCATTGTATAGTCATATAGTTCCTGCGCTTTGGACGGAGCCAGCACAATCAGGTGGTAATCGCCATGTCCGCCACCCTTGACGGACTGAAAATAATCGGACTGAGCCGGTCCAAGGCCGCCAAGTCCCGGGCCGCAGCGGTTCACATTCACCACGACCATGGGCAGTTCAACTGCTGCGCTGTAAGACAGACCTTCCTGCTTTAAGCTGATTCCAGGACTTGATGAAGCTGTCATCACCCTGTTCCCGGTACAGGCTGCACCATAGCACATGTTAATGGCGCCGATTTCATCCTCAGCCTGCAATACAGTTCCGCCGTGGGAGGGTAAATTGGCGGAAAGATATTCAATTACTTCGGTTGAAGGTGTAATGGGGTATCCGAAAAAGAGTTTGCATCCTGAACGGATGGCTGCTTCACCGATGACTTCATTTCCTTTTAACAGCACTTTTTGATCCAAAGTCAATAACACTCCCTTCTTAAAGCACAGGACTATTTATAGACATCTATGGCAACGTCAGGACAGACAGTGGCACACAGGGCACATCCAATACACTGCTCCTGGTCGATGCAGGTGGCAACAAAATAGCCTTTTTCATTAGTGTGGTCACTGATAGCCATGATTTTCTTTGGGCAAATCTCTACACAGAGGCTGCAGCTTTTGCAATACTTCTCGATCACAATTGCTTTTGGCACCCAAAATCCCTCCTCATCTACAGAAATTCAACAAATTGTTGAAGGCTTAAAATATGTGTCAAGTTAAGCATAATCAACTTACGACCAATTGTGAAATATCAGAAAAGGATTTCAGTAATCTAAATAAAAGATTAGTCTTGAGGTTACTAAATGAAAATGTTATTATTAAAGAAATAAACAGCAATGGATGTGTGTAAAAATGGAAATGAGACAGTTGAAATGTTTTGCCTCCGTTGCGGAATATCTTAGTTTTACAGAAGCTGCCAGGCATCTTTATGTTGCTCAATCAGCTGTTAGTCAGCAGATTGCGGCGCTGGAAAAAGAGCTGGGTGTCAGCTTGTTTCAGCGCAATAAACGTTCTGTCAAATTGACCAATGCAGGGCAGGTACTGTTAAAGGAAACTCAATTTTTGTTATCGCGAATGAATGAAGCGGTTGAAAAAGCCCGGCAGGCTGACGTCGGTCTGATTGGGACGCTGCGGATCGGTTTTTTGGGGTATACGGAAAGAATTATTCTGCCACCATTGATTCGCCGTTTCAGAAAGCTCTACCCTCAAATTGAATTGAAGCTGGACCAATATCATCATGGTGAATTAATTGAAATGCTCAGCAATGAAGAGCTGGATATTGGATTTACACTGGCTTTTGGTATTGAACCTGTCAGCAGCCTTGATGTTCAGACGATTTTCCAGGAAAATATTTCTGTTGTGATGCATGAGGATCATCCGATGGCATCACTCAAGACAGTTGATTTAGCCGCACTGGCATCAGAGCCGTTTGTGGTGATTAATCGGAGAGAATCGCCCCAGGGATATCAGCAAACGCTTCAAATCTGTTCGAATCATGGGTTTACACCCAGGATTGAGCATGAGCCGCGTCTGATGCAAACGCTGTTAATGTTGGTTGATGCTGGGCTGGGAATCAGTATACTGCCGCTAAGCGCTCAATTGCAGGCATCAGACACGTTGCGGTTTATTCCTCTGAAGGAACAGCAGCAAGGCCATGAATTAGTGGCTGCCTGGAAAAGAAACAACACCAATCCATCGATCCCTTTATTTTTGAAAGAGATTGAAACGTAAAAAATCTGCACTTGTGTCGTTCTCTGTGCAGATCTTTTTCATGGTCCTGGCAGTACTGTGATTATTTTTTTTCTGAAAACAGTTAAAGCGAGTTTTTCCTGTCAAACAGCACATTTCCGCAGTCAACCAGCAAGCCCAGCAGGTTCAGTTCTTCACGCTGGCTGCTGCCTCCAAGTAGTCCTCGCAGTACTCTTCCAGCTCGGCCTGGCGCGGTGAATTTAATAAGTCGCTCAGGTGGTCCAGATCGGCAGGCCTTCTCTTGCAGGTGCCTTCCACCCTGATTTAAACGCTGTATCACCATACTGTAAATCCATTTGAATATCATTGATGTCATGATTAAAAAGTATCCTGTCAATTTTTCCGAAATTTTATGGCTTTCATTCGTTCGCTATTCAACTGGGATCAGTCCTTTATTGTGGTTAGGAAAATTCTTCAATCGGCAACGATAATAAAGTCTTTTCGTTCATCAACTTCCTTTTCCTCGAAAACCGTTTGTTGCAGGGTTTTTTATTAATCCGACGGGCTTTTGCAATGTGAAGATTCTCCTGATAAATCATTAACAACGTCGGCGACACGATTACAGTATATATAAAATGAAATCGGTGATATAAAAAGGAAAATCAATAAAATGGGACTTTCAATCAGGATTACAAAGCCATTAACAGCCAAAATGCTCCCAGTCCTGCGGCGATGGTTGCCAATAGATTTTTGGTGCGCCAGGCGATCAGCATAGCGAGCAGGCCGGCAATCAGCCGATGGTTACTGAAGGCCAGCGACAGATGACCATTCTGAATCATTAGCGCGGGGAAAATCAGAGCAGACAGTACGGCTGCCGGTACAAAACGCATGGAACGATGCATCCAGGCCGGCAGGGTTAATTGACCATACATGTGGATGAATGAAAAACGAAGCAGAAATGTTCCCAGTCCGATGATCCCTAATGTTATCATTAATGTCGGATTACTCATGATCAGATGCCTCTTTTCGACGTGATAGAATGTTCTCGGTCATTGAACCTGCTGCGATGCCAGCAATAGCAGCCAATATGAGACTTGAGTTCAAGGGCATCTGAGCAGCAGCCACAGCCACGAAGGCACTGAACAAAACAGCCGCCACCACAGCGAAATCATCAATGGATTTAAACAGGACGGCGGTGAAGGTCAACGGGATGGCAAAATCGAGTCCCAACTGCGAAGGAATCAGGGATCCGAGAATCAGTCCGGCAATGGTCGCCGCTTGCCACACCAACCATAAGTTAAGGGAAGCACCCAAAAAGAACCATTTGGGATTTTCATCGGGATGATTCATAAAATGAACAAGTGAAAGCGCATAGCTTTGATCGGTCATCATGTACGACAGCAGCGCTTTCCATAAGGCCGACTCATTTTTAAAGTATGGTGCAATGGAAAGGCTGTAAATCATAAACCGAAAATTGATGATCAATGATGTATAGATGATTACAAGAGCAGGAGCACCAAGATAAATCAGTTGCATGGCTGCCAGTTGAGAAGCCCCGGCAAAAATAAAGACACTCATAAACAGGGCAACACGAGGAGACATTCCGGTATTAACTGCAGTGATCCCAGTGATCATCGCAAAAGGAATAACCCCGAGCAGAATAGGCATGATCATTTTAGCTCCCTGCAACATACTGTCTCGATTCTTTTTCATACACAGGTTCCTTTCGCATCTGATCGTTTGAATGACAGCCGTCAGGGAATGAATAGACTATAGACCTTAATTAAAAATTTTGGGAATAGGAGATGAACAGGAATGAAGGCAATGGTCATCAATGTATTTGGAGAACCGGAAGTATTTCAATTGGCAGAAATTGAAAAACCTGTTCCGGGGCCGGATCAGGTACTCATAAGGGTCAGGGCCTCCTCGGTTAATCCGATTGATGTAAAAATTCGAAGCGGGGCTGTCCCGGCGGTGGCACCGCCTTTCCCGGCGGTACTGGGAGTGGATGTGGCCGGCGAAATTGTCGCACTTGGCTCAGAGATCAAAGACCTGTCCGCCGGCGATCGGGTAGCCGCTTTGGGTGGCGGGGTTAAAGGCCATGATGGAGCCCTGGCAGAATTTATGCGAATTGACAGGGAGTTGATTGCCCGTATTCCCGAAAATGTCACTGACGAAACAGCGGCTGCCATGCCTGTCGTTGGCTTGACCGCCTGGGAGGCGCTGGTGAACCGCGGGAAGATCAGGCCCGGGCAACACGTGTTAATTCATGGCGGTGCCGGTGGTGTCGGTCATACTGCCGTTCAACTGGCCTCAGCACTTGGTGCGGAAGTGACCACAACCGTTTCCAGTGATGCGAAAGCAATACTGGCCCGAAAACTGGGGGCTCATCATGTGGTGAATTATCTGCAGCAGACAGTTAAAGAGTATGTTGATGCATACACTGGCGGTATGGGCTATGATGTTATCCTCGATACTGTCGGTGGTGAAAATGTGGATAAATCATTTGAAGCCGCCGGGCTGAACGGTGTGGTTATTTCAACCAATACCCGGTCAACGCATGATTTGACCCCGATGCATGGAAAGGGTCTGACGCTTCATGTGGTCTTTCTGCTGGTTCCGCTGTTATTTGGGAAAGAGAAAAAAACTGCGGGAGAGAATCTTGAAAAACTCTTGAATATGGTTGCTCAGAATAAACTGCTGCCGATGATCCATCCGCAAGTTTTTGGGTTCACCCGGATCCGAGAAGCCCATGAATTGCTTCAAAGAGGAGATCATATGGGAAAAATCAGCCTGTTCAATGATTTTGACACCCTTCAGTGATCACTCTCCAACCTATTATACTCCTTTTTGGGGAAAAAGCCAGATACACCAGTGCCTTTTATCAGCTTTCAGTCGTTCAACCAAGTTGAAAGTGATGATAGCAGGCTGTTGACAAATGACCATAATATGTTATCATATAGACAAACTTCAGGGACAGGTGTAATTCCGTACCGGCGGTGAGAGCCCGCGAGCCGTAATGGCTGATCTGGTGAGATTCCAGAGCCGACAGTTAAAGTCTGGATGGGAGAAGCGACATGGAATAGGTGACAGCGTTTTTGCTGATACACAAGCTGTTCTGATATCATTCTCGTTCCTGAAGCGATCATTATGCTTCAGGAATTTTATTTTTGGAATAATTCCAGACGACTGGAGCAGAGACAGGAGTGGCTTACATGCATGAAATCTGGATGGAAAGAGCCCTGACACTCGCGGAAAAGGGCTGGGGCAAAACCAGTCCAAACCCATTGGTAGGAGCTGTCATTGTGAAAGACGGACAGGTGGTGAGTGAAGGATATCATGCGTTTGCCGGTGGACCACATGCTGAAGTGGAAGCGTTGCAAAAAGCAGGAGCAGCCGCCAAAGGCTCGGATATCTATGTCACTCTTGAACCGTGCAATCATTACGGTAAAACGCCTCCCTGTACCGAAGCGCTGATTGCCGCCGGCATCCGCCGGGTGTATGTAGCGGCGAAGGATCCCAATCCACTGGTATCCGGCAGCGGAATCAAACGCCTGCAAGAGGCCGGCATTGAGGTGTATACCGGAATTCTTGAAAAAGAAGCAGCTGAGCTCAATGAGATTTTCATTCATTACATCACACATAAAACTCCTTTTGTGATCTACAAAGCTGCCATGAGCCTGGACGGAAAAACAGCAGCCAACTCCGGACATTCAAAATGGATCACTGGCGCTGTGGCACGACGTCATGTCCACTGGATCAGGCAACGAGTATCGGGCATCATGGTTGGAATCGGAACGGTTTTAAAAGATGATCCGCATTTAACCGTGCGGGGACTGGAGGTGCCACCGCTCCATCCGATACGGATTATCCTGGACAGTCAGGGTAAAATCCCGTTGAACTGCCAGCTGGTCAGTGACACTTCAGAGGCCCGGACAATGGTGGCCACCACGGACAGGATGAGCCGTGAAAAGGAAGACCAGCTAAGGGACCAGGGAGTTGACGTCATTCGGCTGATTTCAGAAGAAAATCGAGTCTCCCTGCCGGAACTGATGAAAGTGCTGGGCAGCAGAAACATTGACAGCATCCTGCTGGAAGGCGGTGGAACACTGGCAGCTTCAGCTGTTGAGAAAGAGCTGGTCCACAAAATCATGTTTTACCTGGCGCCTAAACTGATTGGCGGATCTCAGGCGCCGGGTGTTTTAATGGGAAAAGGCATTCAGTGGATGGATGAATGTGTTGCAGTTGAAGAGATGACTGCCAGGCCATTGGGGGAAGACCTCCTGATCACCGGAAAAATTCGGCAAAAGAGGTGAGGATTTGTTTACTGGAATTATCGAAGAAATTGGAACCATCAGTCATATTATTGGCGTGGGGCAGGCACTGCGTTTGACTATCAGCTGCAAACGTGTGCTGGAAGATGTTCGTCTGGGAGACAGCATCGCCGTGAACGGGATCTGTTTGACGGTGACGCAGTTTGATCCCCGTTCATTTCAATCGGATGTGATGCCTGAAACCTTTCGAAGCACCAGTCTGGGCGAGTTAAAGGCAGGATCCAGGGTGAACCTTGAAAGGGCGCTGCCTCTGGGCGGCCGCCTGGGCGGGCATCTGGTATCCGGTCATATAGACGGAACGGGCAGCATTATTCGCCGAAAAACAGAGAATAATGCGCTTTGGCTCGAAATTGAGGCTTCCACTGCGATCATGAAGTATGTGGTAATGAAAGGATCAGTAACACTGGATGGAACCAGCCTGACGGTATCAGCCTTGCATGAAAACCATTTTGCCGTGTCACTGATCCCGCACACCGCAGAAATGACAACGCTGGCAGAAAAAAGCACTGGCAGTCGTGTGAACATAGAATGCGACATTCTGGCAAAGTATGTGGAAAAACTGATGCATCATGAAGAACAGGAGAAAGGCGGACTAACCTTGAACTGGCTTCAGGAGCAAGGATATTAATGATGAAGCGTTTAAGAAAGAGGTGGATAGGATGACGTTTGATACGATTGAAAAAGCGATTGAAGAGATTAAAGCAGGGAAAATGGTGGTCGCGGTGGATGATGAAGACCGCGAAAATGAAGGCGACCTGATCATGGCCGCTGAAAAAGCATCACCGGAAGCTGTGAATTTCATGGTGCGTTTTGCCCGCGGTCTGGTGTGCGTCCCCCTAACAGAAGAAAGAGCGGCAACGCTTAAACTGCAACCCATGACCATTAAAAACACCGACAGCCGGGAAACGGCTTTTACAGTATCGGTCGATGTGATGGGAGTCACGACAGGCATATCGGCTTATGAGCGTGCACAAACCATTCGGGCACTTGTCAACGAAAACACGAAAGCAGAAGAGTTGATTCAACCGGGGCATATTTTTCCACTGGTGTCAAAAGCAGGCGGTGTCCTGAGTCGGATGGGACATACAGAAGCGGCAGTTGATTTGGCGCGGATGGCAGGATTAAGTCCCGTGAGTGTGATCTGCGAAATCATGAATGATGACGGCACCATGGCACGGGTACCGGAGTTAATGAAGTTTGCAGAGGAGCATCAATTATCGATTATTACCATTGCAGATCTTGTTAAATACAGACGGCGTTTTGAAAAACTCATCACCCGCGCAGCGACAGCGAAAATGCCGACCCAGCATGGGGATTTCACCGTTGTTGCCTATGAGAACCAGCTTAATGGCGAACATCATCTGGCATTGGTGAAAGGAAACATTACAACAGACGAACCAGTGCTGGTGCGGGTACACTCAGAATGCCTGACAGGTGATGCTTTTGGGTCGAGAAGGTGTGACTGCGGCAACCAGTTGGCAGCAGCAATGGAAGCTATCAACCAGGAAGGCAAAGGGATAATCGTCTATATGCGTCAGGAAGGCCGCGGGATCGGCCTGGTGAATAAAATCCGCGCCTATGCATTGCAGGATGAAGGAAGTGATACGGTGGAAGCAAACCTGATGCTGGGATTCCCTGCCGATATGCGGGATTATGGAATTGGCGCTCAGATTCTGAAAGACCTGGGAGCCCGTAAAATTAGATTAATGACGAATAACCCCAAGAAGCTGGTGGGGTTACAGGGATACGATCTGGAGATTGTGGAACGGGTCCCGCTGGAAATCCCACTCAAGGCAGAAAATGAAAGATACATGAAAACGAAACAGGATAAGATGGGCCATATACTGGACGAACTGTTCCACCAATAAGCAGTTAAAACTGATGAACAGGAGTGATCAACATGAAAACATATGAAGGAAAATTATTGGCAGAGGGACTCAGGTTTGGACTGGTTGTAGGCCGGTTTAATGAGTTTATCGGAAACAAGCTTTTATCCGGCGCCATCGATGCCTTAACCCGTCATGGAGCAGAGGATGCGGACATTGATATTTCTTGGGTTCCGGGGGCGTTCGAGATCCCGCTGGCTGCTCAAAAAATGGCTGCTTCCGGACGTTATGATGCTGTCATTACCCTCGGTGCAGTGATTCGTGGATCCACCCCGCATTTTGATTATGTGGCTTCAGAAACAACAAAAGGAGTAGCGAAAGTATCGATGGACCTCGGCATTCCAGTGATCTTTGGTGTGCTGACAACCGACACGATTGAACAGGCTATTGAGCGGGCAGGCACAAAAGCCGGCAATAAGGGATGGGATGCTGCGATGTCAGCCATCGAAATGGCGAACCTTATGAAAAGTTTGGAAGAATAAAGCTGCCAAGGTGCAATAAAAAACCTGGTCATTTATTTACAGACCAGGTTTTCTGTTGCTCATTCCGGGATCACAGGCTCTTTTTCGGCTTGCCATTTACCATTATAAGGCACTGTGTCGCCCTCTACCCACAACTGAAAGGTGCCGGCGATGAGTGGTGCCTTTCTGTCAAGCTCGCCAGACAGGTCAATGGTGATATTGAATACCTGTTCCAGGGTAACGGTTTGTTTCAGGGACAAGAAAATCAGCGGATCATTGAATGTCACTTCTGACACCTGGCCGGAGGCAGAAATCACTGCTGTCCAACTGCCGGTTTCGTTTTGGATAACCTCAAACGGAACCAGTAAGCGCTGTACAGGAAAAGGAAAGCGTGTCCGGTCAGCCGGATCGATGGAGATAGAAGCCTTCCAATTGCCTGGAAGGATTTCTTCCGGTGAAGGAAGATCAGCGGGCATTTCTGGCGGGTCAGCAGTGTCAGCAGCGGAATCCACCGGAAGTGTTCCAGATGGATCAGATTGTTCTGGATCGGCGGTTTCCGGTTCAATTGATGGCACAGCATCGGTTTCATCTGCTATTTCGGTTATTTCATCAGTAGAAGCCGCGATTTCGTCCGCCACGGAGAAATAAAGAACGTCCATGTAGCGGGAGATGGTCCAGTACCGTAACAGAAACGAAACGGAAGGCTGCTGTGTCCGCGCAAAAATGGCCATCGGTATCATGGTGCGATGCGGATCAGGCAGGGGCTTCAATGAGAAATGAGGTAACAGAGCATGTGTTGAAACGGCAAGGATGATCATAATGGATAAAACAATGCTAATCAACAATGGCGCGCGCTTCATCATTGATGCTCCTCCTCGGATTTTTCACGATATCAATAAAAACGATCTCTTGCCCACTATTTTATCACATCTGCAAAAGAGCGGGGCATGAAAAATGAATCTTAATCCGCAGATCCGTCATGGGGGGATTGCTTTTTAACAGAAAAATCATTATTATATTGGATAAAAATGAAGGGATTGATTTTATGAACCGGACGCTTGTGCTTGTCAAGCCTCAGGCGATAGAAAGAGGCCTCACTGGGACCATCATTAACCGATACGAAGCGAAAGGTTTAAGGCTGGCAGCTGTTAAGTCGCTTCATGCTGACGAATCGATTTTATCAAGCCACTATGCAGAACACGAAGGGAAACCTTTCTACAGGAATTTGCTGGACACCATGCAGCAGGGATTGCTGGTGGCATTGGTGCTCGAGGGAACGGATGCTGTCACAGCCGCCAGAATGCTGAACGGAGCGACGGACCCGTTAAAAGCTGCGCCGGGTACCATACGCGGTGATTTTGGTCTGAAAATGGAACATAATGTCGTGCATGCTTCTGACAGTGTTCAAAACGCACTAAGAGAAGTCAGCCTTTGGTTCCCTGAACTGGTATAATGAAAAGACGAGCCGGATTATCTTGAATCCGGCTCGTCTTATGCAAGAGACAGAAGCAGTGCTGGTGAACAGACACTGCTATTTGTGAATGATTTTTTCGATGGCCGGTGACCGCAGATGTGCAATGGAAGGCAGGGTACCGACCAGCGGCCGGGCGTAGTTCCGGAAAGCCTCCGTCACATAGTTCCCTTGTTCATTGATGAATTTATCAGGCATGGCTTTAGTATGCCTGGCAACCATATCCAGAGATGTCAGCTGATAATCAACAGAGTAGTCACCGGTCCGGTGGATAGTGACAGAACCGTCAGCATCATACCAAATAGCAAACTGAGCCGCTTTTTCACCCACTTCACGCGCTTCGCTCTGGTCAACACTGGAGACTGCCAGGGGGAAAGAACGCTGTAAATACCCAAAAGTATCAGATCGGACCCGTTTAATACCCAGTTTTTCCTTGACATACGACCCCAGCAAATCGCCCAGGCCTCCGCCGGATAAGTTGATGTTTCCATGAGCATCTTTCTCAACCTGCCCGGCAATCGTGGCGGCAATGGGAGTTCCCTCTGCATCTGCAATCCCTTCAGAGACAGCGACAACACATCGGCCGAACCTGTCATATACCTCTTTAACATCAGATACAAACTGATTCAGATTAAAAGCTCTTTCCGGCAGGTAGATCAAATGAGGACCATCATCATAATATTTTTTTGCCAGGGCTGAAGCTGCAGTCAGGAAACCGGCATTCCGTCCCATCACCACGCCAATATAAACGCCGGGAAGTGAACGATTATCCAAATCAACGCCGGTGAAAGCCTGTGCAACGAATTTTGCGGCAGAACCATAACCGGGAGTATGGTCATTGATCAGCAGATCATTATCAATGGTTTTTGGTATATGGATCGCTCGAAACTGATATTCTGATTTTTCAGCATAAGTATTGACAATGCGTACCGTATCGGCAGAGTCATTACCGCCGATATAGAAAAAATAGCGGATTTCATGTGCCTGAAGCATATCAAAAATGGCCAGGCAGTACTTTTCATCGGGTTTATCCCGGGTAGATCTCAGAGCAGAAGAAGGAGTAACAGCGATCTGTTCCAGGTTGTGAGTCGTCTCCTGAGTCAGATCAATGAAATCTTCATTGATAATGCCATTAACTCCATTAATGGCACCATAGACCTGTGTTACTTGTGGAAACTTTCGGGATTCAAGGACTGCTCCCACGAGGGACTGGTTGATGACGGCGGTGGGACCTCCACCTTGTGCGACCAATACTTTTCCAGTTAATTTCATTGTAAACACCTCCATTTTTTCATTCATTCTATCATTACCCTTTTTCTTCTGAAAAACATGGGATTCCATGGAAAACATATTTTAAGATGCTTCCTGTGGTTTATCAATTGAATGATGGAATGATTATCGGATGAAAAAACAACTGCAAAAGGAGACGATTTTGTGAGCCGGTGACATCAGTGGTCTTTGTTAAGACGAAATGACACACTTATTGATTCAGACCCTGTCGGCATAATTTCTGGTAGCGCTTTTTCTGTGCAGCGGCATTGGGATGCGCCTCATCCGATTCAGGCATATGATCAGCAATTCGTTGAGCCAGTGTGAAATCTTTATTTTCGAGTGCGAGAACAATGGCATTTTCCTGAGCGGACCAATATTCCGGAGAAGACCACTCATCTGGCGGGACGGATTGAAAATAATCGCGATAAACGGCATACGCCGCATCAGACTGGTCTAATTCCAGCAGGCAGCTGGCTTTGATCAGGTGTAAAAAAGTGGGTGCTGCAGGCTGTGTCAGAACTTTATCCAAAGAATGGATGCAGGCCTGGTATTGTTTCTTTCTCAGGGAAACCACGGCGTTCCGATAATCGACAGCTGCTTCATCAGTTTTTTTGCGCCATTGATGTCGGAGAAAAAGCATCAATGCACCAACAAAAAAAGCTGCCGGGAGCCTGAAGCTGAAAAAAATGAGGATGATTCCCATAAAACCAAGAGCAGCCTGAAATGGGTAGCGCTGGCTTTTCAGGTTTGCAGGAACATTAGACATTATAAAGGTGTTCATCAATGGATTTCCAATGACTTTGAGGCCCTTCTGAGGAGCAGCTTTCTGACTGGTATTCCCTTTTGATCCTGATTCTCTGGATGTCTGATGTGACTTGAATGGTTGGTTGCTTTGGGATGGATTTGGCATGGGGATCCTCCAATCATATTTAACAGTCTACTGTATTCATTATAGGAAGACGGTCATTAAATTGCAACTGTGATGATGATAAGCCCAGATCGATTTAACAGGAATAAGCCAAAACAACGTATCCTGGAGACTTAATGTATCGATACAATAATTGAAAAAATGCCTTATACCATTTACATAGACTCGATCGGTTGATAAAATAGAACTATAGAGGCAAACACTAGCAATACACTTGGAGGCGATGATGATGGAAACGCGCACAAAAGATGTAACGGTGACTGGTTTGTTAATTGCACTGGTGGCGGCGGCGACCATGATGATTACGATCCCCGTACCGGCAACCGAAGGATTTATTCATGCAGGAGACGGAGTCATATTTTTTGTGGCAGTGTTTTTCGGCAGAAAAAAGGGAGCACTAGCCGCCGGCATTGGCAGCGCCATGGCTGATTTGCTTCTGGGATATACCATGTGGGTGATTCCCACACTTATTGTCAAATCAATCATGGGCTATCTCGTCGGATTTATCGCTGAAAAAGGGAAGCAACCTCATGTCGGCTGGGTGGATGTGGTAAGTGTTTCTATTGGAGCTCTCTGGATGTCTTTCGGGTATCTGGTAGCGGGTACTTTCCTGAAAGGAAGTTTTCAGGTGGCACTGGCCGGCTGGCCCTGGGATCTGGTGCAGGGATTTGGCGGAGTTGTGCTGTTTCTTCCCATAGCAGCTGCCGTAAGTCGTACCCAGTTCTTTAAACATCAGATCCACTATTGATTTGGTGAATGACTGAAGAATGATCATGCCCGGCTCTTTCGGGCATTTTTTCTTTGCCGCAGCCTGACTCATTGACAGGTATGATCAATATACGATAAGATTGATAGGGTTTACCGGAATAGTAGAATTTGAAGCGGCCCAACGTGATTGATATTCATATTAATAAACAAAAACAAAGGAGTTAACAATGAAATCGAATGAAATCCACAATGAAGTTCAGCGACGCAGGACATTTGCGATTATTTCCCATCCTGATGCCGGGAAAACAACCCTTACGGAGAAATTGCTGTTATATGGTGGTGCCATCCGATTGGCAGGATCTGTTAAATCAAGACGGGCACAACGTCATGCGGTTTCTGACTGGATGGAAATTGAAAAACAGCGGGGGATTTCGGTTACCTCCAGCGTACTCCAGTTTGAATACAACGGGTATATGGTCAACTTGCTTGATACACCGGGTCACCAGGATTTTAGTGAAGATACTTACCGGACGCTGATGGCAGCTGATAATGCGGTCATGGTGATTGATTCCGGGAAGGGGGTCGAAGACCAGACTAAAAAGCTTTTTCAGGTATGCCGGCTTCGCGGTATTCCTATCTTTACTTTTATAAACAAAATGGACCGTGCCGGGAAGGACCCCTTTGAGCTCTTGGAGGAAATAGAGCAGGTGCTTGGGATTGAATCATATCCCATGAACTGGCCTGTGGGCAACTTTGGAAAATTCAGGGGTGTTTATAATCGTGTTAAGAACCAGATGGAGATTTTCGAAGGTGGTCATCACGGGCAGTCCCAGGTAACATCACTAACGGGTGCTTTAACCAGTGTCGTTTTTAAAGATCTGTTAGGTGAAACCCTTCATCAGCAGTTAATTCATGAAATTGAATTACTGGATGAAGCCGGCAACCAGTTTGACTTAAAGCGGATACTGAAAGGTGAGATGACACCGGTTTTCTTCGGGAGCGCTATGACAAATTTTGGTGTACAGCCGTTCCTGGAATCATTTCTTGATTTGACACTGCCACCATCATCGAGGGTTAGTCAGGAACAGGAGATAGACCCCGAAAGAGATGATTTTTCAGCGTTTGTCTTTAAGATCCAGGCCAATATGAACCCGGCACACCGGGACCGCATTGCTTTTTTGCGCATTTGTTCCGGAAAGTTTACCAAAGGGATGATGGCAACCCTGACCAGAAATGGTAAAAAAGTGAAATTGGCACAGCCGCAGCAGTTCTTTGCGCAGGATCGCTCAACAATTGAAAATGCTTATCCTGGAGATATCATCGGCATTCACGATCCGGGAGTTTTTCTTATCGGGGATACGCTTTCGGAGTCGGATGGGACAATTCGCTATGATGATATCCCTGTATTTTCACCTGAGCATTTTTCTAAGATTCATGCGAAAGATTCCATGAAACGAAAGCAATTCATTAAGGGAATTCAGCAGTTATCAGAAGAAGGCGCCATACAGGTGTTTCGTCCCATGAACAGCGGCATTGAAGAAATCATTGTTGGAGTGGTAGGCGTTCTGCAGTTTGAAGTTCTTGAATACCGGCTTCTGAATGAATACAATGTAGAAATCAGGATGCAGCAGCTGCCCTATCGGCAAGTCCGCTGGATCGAAATGAGTAAATTTGATCCTGACGCCTTCCACCTGACAATGGACTCTATTATTGCGGTGGACAATCAGAATCAGCCAGTGCTGATGTATCAGAATGACTGGTCCAAAGATCGTGTGGAAGAACGAAATCCCGGTGTCAGACTGAATGAAATTGCCAAGCGCACTCTGATTTAGAAAAAGACGGCCATTCATGGTATAATCGAAGTGAATAAAGACGGTTAAAGCGGCTAATAAAGGATGATATGAGATGGTGGAAGAAAAGAATATTATGGTATGTGTGACACAGCAGAAGACATGTGAACGTCTGATACGTAAAGGGGCGGAGATTCGGGATCTTCATGGAGGGCGACTCCTCGTTGTGCATGTTACACCCACGGCATTACAAGTCATGGGGAATTACAGCCAACCGGATGCCCTTGATTATTTGTATGAGGTTTCAAAGACAATGGATGCCGAGATGACCGTGATCCGTTCCACGGAGACAATCAAAACACTGGTTGAATTTTGTCGCATTAATCAGGTTGCTACGGTTGTTATGGGTGAATCCCTTCGACCTTCTAAGGAGAACACAATTGTCGATGAGTTGAACAAACGGATCGGCAGAACCACTGAGATAAAGATTGTCTCCGTTTAATCAGTCTTTTTCATTAAAATGCAAAGATGATGGTGCCTAATGGAAACAAATGATCTGTACCGAACCTATTCTGCATTCTTATTGAAGCAGTACGGTGAAAAAGTGTATAAAATTCCAATCCACCTGCCGGCAGGATGCCCTAACCGGGACGGGACACTGGGAACAGGCGGATGTGATTTTTGTGACCAGCAGGGTGCCGGGTTTGAGATGCTGTCACAACGGGTTTCCGTCAAAAAGCAACTTGCTGATAACATGGCTTATATTGGCGGAAAGTATCATGCAAAAAAGTTTGTCGCATATTTCCAGAATTACAGCAACACCTTCCTGCCTTATCAAACATTTCAACAGGCCATGTTGGACGCGGTTCACCCGCAGGTAGTCGAATTTGCAGTCTCCACTCGACCGGATTGTATCCAGCAGCAACAGCTGGATTTTTTAAGTAAAATCAGCAGGGAAACAGGAATCAATATGACTTTTGAATTGGGACTGCAAACAGCCAACTATCGCACGCTGTATGCCATTAACCGGGGACACGGGCTTGCCGCCTTTATTGACGCAGTGCTGAAACTTCACCAGCACGCATTTAATGTCTGTGCTCATGTGATTGTTAACCTGCCTGGTGACGATCTGCTGGATGTGACTGAAACGGCGCGTATTCTTTCGGCTTTGAAGATCCAGCAGGTGAAGCTGCACGCGTTATATGTGATGAAAAACACGAAGATGGGTGATGAATACCTTCGTGGAGAGTTGAAACTCATCCCGGTGGAAGAGTATATTGAACGTGTCATTTGTTTTTTGGAAAACCTCCAACCGGAAGTGATTGTCCAGCGACTAATTGGAAGAGCTCCTGAAAAAAACAGCCTGTTTGTTAACTGGGGTATGAGCTGGTGGAAAATCCGGGATGAAATTCATGAGAAAATGAGCCGTGAAAATCGTTTTCAAGGGTCGGAATGGCTTAAAACACTAAATGTGGACATGTAGTGAAGTATTCTTTGGCAAAAATTCAGAAAAAAGTCAAAATTTATTGCAGGTGAAGCAGGAGTTTACGAATCAGTGTCGAAATAATTCTATACTATGAAAATAATTTGATGGAGGGATGCCACATGATAAAGTTAGTTGTTGGTAAAAAAGGCAGCGGTAAAACAAAAAGACTGGTTGATATGACGAATGAAGCTGCAAAAAGAGCAAAGGGTCATGTTGTTTTTATTGATATGGATAACAGTAAAATGTTTCAGATAGATTATCGCGCTCGATTCATGCATCTTAATGAGTATGAACTGGCTGATGAAATGGAATTTTATGGATTCTTATGTGGTGTTGTCGCCTCGAATTATGACATTGAGCATGTTTTTGTTGATGGATTGATTAAATTGAGCACTAACGGTCTTGAAGGGTTAAAGCCTTTTTTTGAGCGGCTCAGCAAAGTCGAGCTAAAATACAATATCAGCTTTGTCTTTGGAATCAGCTGGGACATGGAAGAGGTTCCTGAATTCATGAAGCGGTTTCAGTTGGAGTATCTCACATAATTGATCATGTACCTGTTGGAAAGTTGTCTCTCAATCGATTTTCTGTTGCTGGGACAACTTTCCAACGAGAAAACAGGTAAGTGATCTATTGTGTTCAGACGATGCTTATGATATACTCAGTTCTAGATCAGATATTTTTTTGAAGCATATGGGACACAAAAAGAGTATGAGGGATTTAATATGTCCCGCATGTCGTTGATCACAGTAAAAGGAGGATTTTTATGAAAACAAAAGTAGGTATTAATGGATTTGGACGAATCGGAAAAGTAGCTTTGAAAGTATGGCTTGAAAATGAACGGGATATTGACATTGTTGCAATTAACAGCACCAGCGGCCCTGTAAAACATGCTCATATTTTTAAATATGACAGCATGTATGGCATTTTACCCCAGGAAGTGGTAGCCACAGATGATGAACTCCGTGTTGGCGATAAGATCATCAAATTCACAGCTTACAAGGATCCTGCAGAAATTCCATGGAAAGAAATGGGCGTCGACATCGTTCTGGAATGCTCCGGAAAATTCAATTCAGAAGAAGGAGCCATGAAACACATCCAGGCAGGCGCCAAAAAAGTTATTCTTTCCGCGCCTCCAAAAGGCGGAGAGGTTCTTCAGGTTGTCATGGGTGTCAATGAAGACATGTATGACCCGGAAAAACATCATGTGCTTTCAAATGCATCCTGCACTACCAACTGCATGGCACCTTTCGTAAAAGTGCTCAATGATGAATTTGGTGTTGAATACGGCTTGATGACAACAGTACATGCCTACACCAACGATCAGCAGTTGCTGGATATGCCTCACTCTGACCCGCGTCGCGCACGCGCGGCCGCTTTATCCATCATTCCGACCACGACTGGCGCGGCAAAAGCTGTTACCAAGGTGATTCCTGAACTCAAAGGCAAATTGAATGGGTTTGCATTGCGGGTTCCGACGCCGGTGGTTTCTGTGGTAGATCTTGTGGTAGAGCTGAAAAAAGATTCAACAACAGAAGAAGTGAACCAGAAGTTAAAGGAAGCATCAGAAGGAAAGTTGAAAGGCATTATGGGCTTCAGTGAAGAGCCTCTGGTTTCAATTGATTACAAGAAAGACAGCCGTTCCAGCATCATTGACAGTTTGTCAACGATGATGATCGGTCCAAGAATGGTGAAAGTAGTAGCATGGTATGATAATGAATGGGGTTATTCGGAAAGACTGGTTGATTTTCTTTCATATGTTGCCCATAAGGGGTTTTAGAAGCTGGTTTAACGCAGTTTAATCTTTTGCAGGCTGCCGTCATGTGACGGCAGCCTTTTTGCTGGTATCAATGCCTGAAGTCGTGTATAATATAGTGGGTTTACACCTATTATTAATTCAGGGAGTGGAGAAGATGGAGAATATCGAATGGAAAAAATTTCTCATCCCCTACGAACATGCCGTGGAAGAACTGAAAGTGAAATTTCGAAGCATTCGAAGCGAGTTGCTGACAGTGGGAGCCTATTCCCCCATTGAGTTTGTCGTCGGCCGGGTGAAGCGCGTTTCCAGCATTCTTGAAAAAGCAAAAATGCTTAATCTCGAACTGGATGAAATCGAAGAAGGGGTCGAAGACATTGCAGGGATTCGAATTATGTGCCAGTTTGTGGAAGATATCTACACAGTGGTTGACTTCATTCGGGAACGTGAAGGAAAAGACATGGAGATTATCAACATTAAAGACTATATCACCAATCAAAAGGACAGTGGCTATCGCAGTTACCATGTGGTCGTTCGATATCCGATTCAAACGGCTTTCGGACACAAACAAATTCTGGCTGAAATTCAGATCCGGACATTAGCCATGAATTTCTGGGCAACCATTGAGCACTCGCTGAACTACAAATACAAACATCACATTCCTGAACATGTGACGGATCGGCTTAAAAAAGCGGCCGATGCCTCCATGGTGCTTGATCAGGAAATGTCAGAAATCCGTTATGAAATTCGGGAAGCACAAAAGTTGTTTGAAACAAAGTCCAATGTTGTGTCGGCGATTCTGGGCCATATACAGCAGCTGCGAGTACATGGGTTTCATCAGGAAGCGGAACGGCATTATCAGGAATTTGAAAAAATCTGGAGCGATGGTGATCTGCAGGAACTGAAGAAAATGGCGCGAAAACTTCGAGAACAGATCGATCATTATGATACGTATGGCGCAGATAAGAACCGATTTGCATCAGATGAATAGGGAGGCTGCTATGATTTATACCATCGGGGATCTGCATCTGGGAAGCCAGGTGGAAAAACCCATGTCAGTTTTTGGAAGCAACTGGAATGAGCATCCGCAAAAAATGCGTGACAGTTGGCTGAGTCAAGTCGCGCCGCAGGATGCAGTATTAATTCCGGGCGATATATCCTGGGCAATGACGTTGGAAGAAGCAATGCCGGATCTTGAATGGATTGACAGCCTGCCAGGCCGTAAATATCTGATTAAAGGCAACCATGATTATTGGTGGAAAAGTATTCATAAGCTGAATGCTCTGTCGGAAACCATGTTTTTCATCCAGAATCATTTTTTTCCATATGAAGGAAAGGCTATTTGCGGGACAAGGGGATGGGCCTGCCCGGGGACTCCGGGGTTCACTCCACAGGACCAGAAAATATATCTGCGGGAAGCTCAGCGGCTTGAATTGTCTCTCCAGGCGGCTAAGCGTGCAGGACATGATCACATCATTGGGATGATTCACTTTCCCCCTGCGAATGAAAGAAAAGAACCTTCCCTTTTCACCCACTTATTCGAAACCTATGGTGTGACACAGGTTGTCTATGGGCATATTCACGGGGAAGATTCTATTCAGCCGGGTCCGATAAAATGGATCAACGGCGTTTATTACCAGCTTGTTTCCAGTGACTTTTTAAAGTTTGAAGTGACACCGTTACAGAAGCCCGCTGGAACCTAACACATTCTTGATTTTATGCTGTACCATCTGACGGATGGCATCACGGCCGGGGCCTAAATATTTGCGTGGGTCAAAATTGGATGGATCTTCAGCAAACTCTCTGCGGATCGCGGCTGTCATAGCCAAACGCAAATCAGTGTCGATATTCACCTTGCAGACACCATGTCTGGCTGCTTCCTTTATCATCGATTCAGGCACGCCCTGTGCACCGGGAATTTTACCGCCATACTGATTGCACAGCTCAACAAATTCAGGCAACACAGTGGATGCACCATGCAGCACAAGCGGTGTCCCGGGAATTTTTGCTGCTATGGCTTTCAAGCGTTCAAAATCCAACTTCGGTTCGCCTTTAAATTTATAGGCGCCATGACTTGTCCCAATGGCAATCGCCAGTGAATCAATGCCGGTTTGTTCAACAAACTCCTGCGCCTCATCAGGATCCGTAAATGCGGCTTCTGCAGCACTCACATTCACAGCATCTTCAATTCCTGCCAGACGGCCCAGTTCTGCTTCAACCACAACCCCGTGGGCATGCGCATATTCAACCACTTTTTTGGTGATGGCGATGTTTTCTTCAAGGGGATGATGAGAGGCATCAATCATAACGGATGTGAATCCGTCGTCCACGCACTGCTTACAAATGTCGAAACTTTCTCCATGATCAAGGTGCAGAACAATGGGGAGATCCGATTCTTCAACAGCCGCTTCCACCAGCTTTCGCAGGTAGATGGGATTGGCGTATTTTCTGGCTCCCGCAGAAACCTGTAGAATCAATGGTGAACGCTCTCCTTTTGCGGCGTCGACAATCCCTTGGATGATTTCCATATTGTTAACGTTAAATGCACCAATTGCGTAATCCTTCTCATATGCTTTTTCAAATAATGACTTACTTGTAATTAATGGCACAGGCATCACTCCCTTTTTGGTTTTATTCTATCATATCTAAAAGGATATAGCAAACACCAACGTTCATATTTCAATGGTTACAGCGATTTAGCCGGGACACAATCTGTCCGAGCACCGTCAGCATTGAAATGGTGTAACGGGTGCTTCTCCTGTCTTTTTTCAGCCTGGCCTTTGTTTTTTGATCTAAATAGGGTAGAATAGTAATGACAGTAATGCGAAGTACATCTCTCACCCATCAGGATCAGACCTGCAAACCGCGCAGGAGGAGCAATTCTGGATGCGATCGGATAACAGGCCGCCGGACAGTCAAGAAAGAGGTGTGGATGATGAAAGTAAAAGCACAGCTACCCAATATGCTGACGTATTTAAATCTAACATTAGGGCTTTTGGCCATAGTGTGTATTGTCAGTGAGCAATATGCAATTTCAGCCCTTCTGATCATTTTAGCCGCATTCATGGATCGATTTGATGGCAAACTGGCCAGAAAGCTGGATGTAGAAAGTGAGTTTGGGAAAGAACTTGATTCATTATGTGATTTGATATCTTTTGGTGTAGCCCCTGCTATTCTGATGTGGAGTTTCCACATGGCAGATATCGGTGTTCTCGGGTTTTTTGTGGTCGCTCTGTTTGCTATCAGTGGCGCTTACCGCCTGGCATTTTTTAATATCACCGAGTTCGATGGATTCTATATGGGAATACCCATTACGCTATGTGGCGGCATCGTGGCAGTTATGGCCCTTTATTCGGTAAATTATGCGACCAATATATACGTACTGGGATTGATCATGCTGATTTTATCCTATGCGATGGTCACAAAGCGAATCAGATTACGAAAACGGTAGCAGCGATAGGACCAGTGATGACACAAAGATTCCTGACCGGAGTCTTTTTGTGTGTCGTTAACTCCAGGAACAATACCCACAATGGATATGGTAGAGGTGTGACCAGTGAAATACAAACCAGGAAGAAATCTTTTCGAAGAATTTGCAAAGATGCGCGAAAGCCTGATCTTTCAATATAAAAAAGGGGATTTGAATAAAAAGGAGTATGTGAGGCAATCCCATGATCTCCTGATTCATTTTGAAGCCACGCCGTTTAATAATGTGGACAGTTTTGATAAAGCAGTCTTCAACTACCACTACTATAATACAATGGCTAAATATACCCGTATGAAGGCAGAAGAGCTGCGGAAAAGCGGAAAGCACCCGGACTTGTACCGGCATTATATTGAACGGAAAGACCATTACTACAGACTGAAGGATCGAATGACTTGGAAGGCGGTGAGTCTACTGGACTTTCAAAATGTCGAGGCATATCATATTAAGGTTAGATCCAACTTTCTGAAAGAAAACTTATTTGAGATTGTTTTTCGCCAGCATCCAACGGTTGTTTTTCATTCCCGGGGACAGTGGCTCCAGTCGAGATTAGAGAAGGAAGGTATTTTTGATCATCGCATCAAGCGATCTGTCATCGAATCATATGTGAATGAAAAGTATTAAAGGCAGTTCACAAACAGGGGAGGAGGGGTTTTATGTACCAAATTCATACTGCGGACCGGTATTTATGGGACAACTTGAATCTCGACAATAAGCTCGTACTGGAGGGTGGTACTTCCTGGGGTAATACAACGCGTCGAATTGCTGAAAAGGTTACAGAACAGGGCTGGAAAACGAGACTGATATCAGTGGATATTGACGATGATCACTTCGATCAGATTGAAGAAGCTCTCCATCATCAATTTGAAGAATTACAATTACGTCGTGCTGATTTGAGTCAACTGGATTTTTTGGATGATAATGTTGTGGATGTCGTCATATGCAACTATACCCTTTCATCTGTTAACCAGTTTCCATTACGGGCAGTGAAAGCATTAAGTGAGTTTTACAGAGTCTTGAAACCAGGTGGCCGGTTAGTTATTATGGAAGAAATGCCCATCTGGTCGGTTGAAAACAGGGACTACCCGTACTGGTCTCAGCGTTTGCGGGTCATTAAAAGTATCAGTGTACTGAAAGCAATGGCGCACTTCAATGAAATCCATCCGACGGATTTAGAGCATTCACTGAAAACGATTGGCTTTCAGGAGATTAATTACCAGGAATTCAAAGAAATCATTAATGCAGAATTGGCGACCCGATTCCTTGACAAACGAAAACAAACACTATTAAAAGGAATCAATGATATTGAAAATGAACATTTGACGAAGGGATTCGTCGAAATAACGGAGAAGCTGGTGAAAGAACTGGAGCAGGCAAAAGAGTTTTCCGCGCCGGCCTATATTCTGAAAGCAGCTAAATGATAGCACGTCGACCAATAAGTGCCCGGACATTTAATCCGGGTGCTTTTTGCAGGGAGAGTTGATGAATATGGGACTTAAGGGAAAGCTGATAAACCTGAAAATCATTCAGCAGGAATACGGCGGTAAAGCTGTGGGTTGGTACCAAGGAAAACGTGTGGTGACAAACCAGGGGATTGTGGGCCAGCTGGTTACTGCTAAAATAAAACGGATCAGACAACACTCTGTAGAAGCTGAAACCCAGGAAGTTCTTAAAAAGTCTCCTCTGGAAACTGAAACAGCCTGTTCGCATTTTGATCAATGCGGAGGCTGTTCAATGCAGGGAGTATCTTATAACACACAAGTTGCCATGAAAGAAGAACAAGTCAGAGATCTGTTTGAGCTAAACAAAATCAATTCCGGAATCTGGCTGCCGACACTACAGAGCCCGCGAGTATACGAATACCGCAATAAAATGGAATTTTCCTTTGGAGATCAATGCAAGGGCGGGACTCTGACTCTGGGAATGCACCAGCGCGGACGCCGTTTTGATGTGGTTGATACTCCGGACTGCAATATTATTGACGAAGACTTTCGATTAATCAGAACAATAACGGTTAGGTACTTTCGGGAAAAAGGAATCAAGCACTACCATAGAATGACTCATGATGGTATCCTGCGTCATTTGGTGATTCGAAAAGCAGCCTTTACAGGTGAAATCCTGGTTAATCTGGTGACAGCCGGTATGCCTGGGCTTCCGGTGGAAGAATGGAAAAAGGCTCTGCTGATGCTTCAGACTCAGGGAAAGATAACGGGAATACTCTGGACCCGCAATGATGGTGTGGCTGACACGGTGCAATGTGATTCGCTTCAGCTTTTATATGGAAAATCTACATTAAGTGAAAAAATGCTGGGCCTTCGTTTTTCAATCACACCTTTTTCGTTTTTTCAAACCAACAGTTTCGCAGCTGAACTTTTATATAAATCTGTCATTGAACTCATGGAACCCTCGGATCAAACGGTTGCCGATTTATACTGCGGTCTTGGAACGATTTCACAGCTTTTAGCCCGGAAAGCTTCGAGTGTCACAGGGATTGAACTGATTGATGAAGCGGTGAGTCAGGCACGTATCGATGCCCTGAAAAATGGAATAGAGAACTGCCTCTTTATTGCTGGTGATGTCAAGGAAGTTCTGTCAGCTCTCCCCGCGAAACCAGATCTCATAGTCGTAGACCCTCCCCGTCCCGGTGTGAATCCAAAGGCAATGGAAGAACTGCTCAAGCTGGCTCCCGGAACGTTTATCTATGTTTCGTGCAATCCAAAAACACTGGTCGAAAACGTAAAGCAAGCCTTGGCAGCCGGATGGGAAATCGGTACAAAAAGATGTGTGGACTTATTTCCGCACACCCCGCATCTGGAAATGGTGGTCACCCTGCATAAGGCTGTTCAATGATGAATGACAATGCAGATCCAGCGGTGATCTTAACGGCGGCTCGTTGAATGCATTGAATGGAATGACGGTCTATTGCTGAAGTCCCGTAAAAGTGATATAATATTTTTTTGTGAGAAATCAAGTGTAGAAGATCCGGAAAGAAGGAATGATGGTTGCTAAAAAGAACTGAATTAAGAAATATTGCGATTATTGCCCATGTCGATCATGGCAAAACGACCCTGGTTGATCAAATGCTGCGACAAAGCGGCACTTTTAGAGCGCATGAAATCGTGAACGAACGTGTCATGGATTCCAATGTCCTGGAGCGTGAACGGGGCATCACCATACTGGCCAAAAATACGGCCATTAATTACAATGATGTTAAAATCAACATCATTGATACTCCTGGACATGCAGATTTTGGCGGTGAAGTGGAGAGGATTATGCAGATGGTGGATGGCGTCCTGCTGCTTGTTGATGCATCTGAAGGCCCGATGCCTCAAACACGCTTTGTGCTGCAAAAAGCTTTAAAGCAGGGATTGAAACCAGTGGTGGTGATTAATAAGATTGATCGGCCTGAAGCAAGAAACGAAGCGGTTGTTGACGAAGTGCTGGACTTGTTTATTGAGCTGGAGGCGGATGATTACCAGTTGGAGTTTCC
>JAWSUV010000024.1:0-29540 GCA_033549305.1 Bacillota bacterium
AGCGGAGCACATCCGCGCCAAACTGATCAAACAACTGGAAAGGATCCACCGTATTGCCTTTTGATTTCGACATTTTCTGGCCGTCCTTATCCAGGATCAGGTCATTCACCAACACGTTCTTATAGGGTGAGATGCCTTTGATATAAGAAGAAATCGCGATCAGCGAGTAGAACCATCCGCGTGTCTGGTCGATGCCTTCGCAGATATAATCCGCCGGGAACAATGCCTCATCAAAATGTTCGCTGTTTTCAAAGGGATAGTGATGTTGAGCAAAAGGCATGGCGCCGCTGTCAAACCAGCAGTCAATGACTTCCGGTACCCGCGTCATAATCCCACCGCATTTTTCACACGTTAAATGGACGTCGTCCACAAAAGGCCGGTGAAGCTCAATGGACATATCAATATTTTCCACCGCGCGACTCACCAGTTCTTCCCGCGAACCGACAGAAGCCAGCTCACCACATTCGCAGCGCCAGATATTCAGCGGTGTACCCCAGTAGCGGTTGCGGGACAGTGCCCAGTCATTGAGATTTTCCAGCCAGTTGCCAAATCGTTTTTCACCGACGAAGTCAGGATACCAGTTGACACTGTTGTTGTTGGCGATCAGCCGGTCCTTGATGCGCGTCATTTCAATATACCAGCTGGGTTTTCCATAATAAAGCAGTGGGGTGGAACAACGCCAGCAATGAGGATAATTATGCGACAACCGTTCTTTTTTGAACAATTTACCGCTTTCCCGCAGCCACATGACAATATCAGGATCAGCATCAATGACAAACCGGCCTTTCCATGGAGTCTCTGTATACTTGCCTTCCTCATCCACCGGTTGGAGTACAGGCAGCCCGTAAGCGCGGCCGGTATTGTAATCGTCTTCTCCAAACGCCGGTGCCATATGAACAATGCCGGTACCATCATCCGTGGTGACAAAATCTCCCAGCGTGACATAAAAAGCTGGTTTTTCCGGCTGCACGAAGGGCATCAACTGTTCATATTTCACATACTCCAGTTCTTTTCCCTTTAATACCTCCAGCACTTTGTAATCATCACCAATAACCTCTTGGGCCAGGTCTTTCGCAACGTAATAGACCGTGTCCTGTGCTTTCACTTTCACGTAATCCAGCTCCGGATGAACACAAAGGGCTACATTGGAAGCCAGGGTCCAGGGAGTGGTGGTCCACACCAAAAAATACTCATCAGCATCACTGCGCTTGAAAGCAACAGTGACGGTTTCACTTTTGATCTCCTTATAGCCAAGGGATACTTCATGAGACGCCAGGCCTGTCCCGCAGCGGGGGCAGTAAGGCAGTATCTTGTGTCCGTCATAAATCATACCGCCATCAAAAAACTGTTTCAGAATCCACCATACTGATTCGATGTAATTATTGTCCAGAGTGATGTAGGGGTGATCCATGTCAATGGCATAGCCCATTCGACGGGTCATTTCCCGCCACTGTTTTTCATAGGAGAATACTGATTCCCGGCATTTCTGGTTAAACTCAGCAATGCCATAAGCTTCTATTTCCTGTTTACTGGAGAGTTTCAGCTGTTTTTCCACTTCGATTTCCACCGGTAGCCCATGCGTGTCCCAGCCGGCTTTCCGCTTCACCTGTTTTCCCAGCATGGCATGATATCGGCAAACGGCGTCTTTCAAGGTCCGCGAAATGACATGATGGATTCCTGGCCGCCCGTTGGCTGTCGGTGGTCCTTCATAAAAAATAAAGGAAGGGTTGCCTTCACGGCTCTCAATGCTTTTTTGCAGAATGTCCACTTCATCCCAGAAGCCATTGATCTGGTTTTCACGTTCTGCCACCGGCAGCCCGGAAAGTGCTTTGAATTTGTCCATTTTGTTCATCCTTTCCAGATTTATCCAGTTCCTGCCCACAAAAATCCCTGGGCTGTTCAACAGCCCAGGGACGAATTTACCGCGGTACCACCCTGTTTACAGGCAGTCCTTTATGGAGCACACCTGTCACCTCATTACATCGTAACGCATGTCTGCGAATATCCTTACCACCTGATTGGATCAGGGTTCGGCATACCGGCTCAGAGGTGATTCATATTGCGGTTTCAGGCCAATCTTCCAGCCAGGGATTGACTCTCTGCTTCTGAAACATCGAAATAACGTCCTCGTCACAGCCATTATCATATGGGTCATTATATACTGTCTCCGGAACCGGGTCAAGTCCTGGAGAACGATATATATGAACGCTGGTTTGCACTGTTTCTTTATGCCAGCGACAAAGCGATTTCAATCATCTGCTTAAAGCTGTTCTGTCGTTCCTCTGCAGTGGTTATTTCATGAGTGACGATGTGATCACTGACGGTCAGGATAGCCAGCGCTTTAACGCCATATTTTGCTGCCAATGTATACAATTCGGCAGTTTCCATTTCTGCTGCAAGCACACGATGGTCTGCCCATAATTTCCAGGCTTCCGGATCATCATGGTAGAAAGTATCTGATGTCAGAATCGAGCCTATACGTGGTGTAATCTTTTTCATCTCGGCCGCTTTCACCGCCTTTGCCAACAGTTCATAATCAGCAGTTGGGGCAAAGCTCATACCGTTAAAACGCAAATCATTGACTTTTGAATCAGTGCAGGCACTCATGACAATGATCACGTCCCGGATTCCCACGCTGCTTTGCATGGCGCCGCACGTACCAATTCGAATGAGGTTTTTAACATCATATTCACGAATCAATTCGTTTACATAAATGGAGATGGAAGGAATGCCCATCCCTGTTCCCTGAACAGAAACCCGCCTGCCCTGATAGATACCGGTAAACCCATACATGCCCCGCACCTCGTTGTAACAAACGGTATCCTCTAAATAGGTTTCGGCA
The DNA here is from genome assembly GCA_033549305.1 of Bacillota bacterium. Lineage (GTDB taxonomy): Bacteria > Bacillota > Clostridia > Peptostreptococcales > Tindalliaceae > Anoxynatronum. Next base: position 2,843 of record JAWSUV010000024.1, read on the forward strand.
ATCATTTTTGCCCGCAATGGGTCCCCCGGTAACAAAACGGTTTCCGCAACGGCACTTCTTTCCGCACCAATATGAATGCTCATACGATCACTCCCACTCAGAAAAATGGTTTTTTATATACCAGCCAGTGCTGTGATTAATGCTGCAAAGGTTGTCAGTATCATCATAAACGCAATGACAATAGCAAGCATTCGTTTCGATCTGGCATTCAAACGGCTTCACTCCCTGTTGTCTTTTCTTTTGCTGGTTAATCGAGGTTTAATTCTCCACCTGATATTTTATCACATTCCTGTTAATGGGGAAAGTATGCTGAACAGAGAATTAACCCCCGAACCGATTATCATCCAGGGGCTTGAATAAAAGCGTAAATCTTGGTCATGTCACCATTTATCCGGCTTCATATTGATCCAAAAATCGGATGAACAGATCAACCAGTTCAGGGTCAAACTGAGACCCGGCACATCGACGCAGTTCTTCCACCGCTTCATCATGACTGCGACGCTTCTTATATGCTTTGGGATGTGTCATGACATCATAAGCATCCAGGATGGCCAGCATGCGCGAAATTTTGGGAATCGCCTCTCCCTTGAGTCCCCTTGGATAGCCTGTGCCATCCCAGCGTTCATGATGAGTGAGTATGTAGTCGGCAATATGCGAAATCTCATGGACAGATTCAGCAATTCGGTAGCCGATATCCGGATGTTTCCGAATTTCTTCCCAGTCTTCTTCCGTAAGCTCTTCTTTTTTTGACAATATTGCATTTTTTATGGCTATGGTTCCTACATCATGAAATGTACCCAGTAACCTGATCTCATTAAAGTTGGGATGGTCATCCATGTATTCTGCCAATTGCATACCCATGCGCCGGATCCGTTCACCGTGTTCACGGGTTTCATCTGTCTTCTTGTAGAGAATTTCTTCCAGATAGCTTAACATGTACCCTTTATTATGCTTGTTTTTCTCAAGCTTGTTTCGGTACATTTGGTTTTCAGCATCTTTAATTGTCTCATGGATATCGGTTTGTTTCTGGTATTTGGTAGCGCTGCCGAGAGAGATGCTCATCTGGATAAAATCATGTTGCACCCGGTTGCAGCCGTCACGAATCCGGTTGCATATTTCTTCCGCTTTATCTTCGGCGGTACGGGGAAGGATCATTGCAAACTCATCCCCGCCCCATCTGGCGACTACATCCTCCTTTCGGCATGAATCTACGAGGATTCGGCTGATCTCCATCAGCAGCTTATCGCCTTCCAGATGACCAAAAATATCGTTGGTCAATTTAAGACCGTTGACATCACCAATAATGATGGACATCGGCAGTTGCCGCTGTGTATCTAAACGGTTGATTTCCTCTTCGAAAAAGGCTCGATTGTAAAGACCGGTCAGCTTGTCGTGGAAACTCAGGTACATGATTTCCTCTTCCGTTTTCTTTCGTTCCGAAATATCAGTGATCGTTCCTACCATACGACCTTTTGATTTTTTCCCATCATATCCCAGCCGTTTACCCCGAGCTTGAAACCATTTCACCGTTTCATCCGGCAGTTTAACCCGGTATTCAATATCGATGCTGCTCTCTTTTTGCTGGATCACCGCCTGAAGTGCTTCCTGCACCAGAGAATGGTCCCGGGGGTCTACCTGATTCAAAAATTCGTCCGGTTGATAGAGCAACTGATCTTCTTTCTCATCGATCAGCATCATTTCCCTCAACCTTTTTGAATAAAACACGCGATCCTGATCCAGATCCCAGTCCCAGACACCATCGCCGTTTCCTTCGAGTGCATACTGCCATCGCCGTTCACTTTCTCTCAAGGCCTGTTCTGCCTGTTTGCGTTCAGTAATGTCCCGCAAACTGGAGACGACTTCCACCTGATCGACCGGTATCGTATTCGCTTCATACCAGCGCGTGGAAAGGTCATCTCTCAGACAGATTTCATCCCGCTGGACCTGATTGGTTTTTAGCGCTCGTGCAATACTAATCATTAATTTTGCGGAAATATCCCTGTCAAAAAAGTCATGAAGCGTTTTTCCGGCGGCCTCATCAGGGTTTTTCAGCAGATTTTGCCTGCTGGATCCCTTAATATCCGAAAGGACTCCTTCCTGATTAATAATCAGCAATGTGTCAGGTACCGCTTCCAGGATGATGTCATTTTTCCTCTTTTCCGTGACAATGGCCTGCTCAAGTTGTTTCTTTAGTGTTTCATCATAAAAAAGGACAGACAGATACCCTGGTTCCTCACTGTAGGCACCGACGGACAGCCATTTCTCCAGTGGTCCGAAAAATTGTTGGTACTGGGTGGTTTCACCCGTTACAGCGACCTGGCCTAAAAAATAAATCCAGTCAAATTCATCCTGATGGATGTTTTCAAATACCTGCGTCAAACGCTTACCGATAACGTCCTGCTGATCCAGGCCAACGATGGATTCAAAGGCATCGTTCACTTCCAAAAAGAGCAAATCAACCGGCTTTCCATACGGATCGGCCAGTACACGAAAATAAGCATACCCTTCCAGCATGGTGGAAAGGATCATATGCTTTGGTGATTTGCCGCGCTTGTTGGAGTGATAATCCATTACCATCATCCTTCACATTCAGCCGCACGATCAGATCGTGCATCCATTGAGCAGTTATTGAGTGGTGCAGGACAGTGATAAACCGGTTTATGCTGAACGACAATTCTCTCTTGGGGTGACTCATGCAGCACCTGGAGTTTACTCCCCGCCGGGAAATACATCATGGGCTGTCCCTGACTGCGTCCCATTGGCAAGACCTGATCTGCAGTGTAGGCTACCATAATCTTAATCTCCTGGTCCGACTTTTCACGGTAATAATCAGCATATCGTTTCAATGAATCCGCCTGATAAATCATCGTCGCCAGATGGTCCGCTGATCGACTGCCATACAGATAGTTCAGCAAATCAACAAAATAATAGCAGTTCCCCTGCATGATGTAATTAAAGACATGACCGCCGTAAATGTCGGCGTATGCCACGAATCCAACTTCATCATACCTGTCTTTCAACAGATAATTCAACACGCTGGAGATACCGCCACAATTCCCTTTATTATCGGATATTGTCTCAGGTCCTGTCTTATTAAAGTGCCAGAGCATCGATCCTTCCCTAACCCGAAGATCCCCCTTTTGAGGCCGAAAAAAAGATGTTCTCATGTAGAGGATCAAATCGGATAACGTATGAATCTTCTCCCGAAGAAAATCCGGATCTTTGGGAAAAGAATGCATGTCACTTTTTTTGTACTGTGTTTCTCCCAGTTCGTCTGGAGAAACATAGTATACGCCTTCTGACAGGTAAGACAACTTTCGGATCATGTGACGGCGAATCTCCCGCAGCATTTCCACCATCGCCATGGAATCACCTCATTGCTACGGACTCTGGATCAATTATCTTTATATGTTACCCAAATGAACGGTGTTTTATAGACAGAAGTTATCTTGTTACTATTATTTTACCAAAACACCGGATGTTTGAAAAGAATAATAATTCACTCAGTCTGTGAGCCGTGACAATGCGTAATAATGAGGGGCCTTTCATAAGCCCCTTACCTTTCGTCTTCTTATTAATTGTCAGCTCTTTGTTGAACCGGTTCCCGTTTAAACCATTTCCGAACTTTTTGCTTCAAATCATCCATGATGGTATACAGTACTGGAATAAACACCATCGTCAGCAAAGTGGACATGATCAATCCTCCAACGACGACCGTTGCAAGAGGTGCTTGCGTTTCCGCACCTTCGCCAACACCAATGGCTAAAGGAATTAATGCTAAAATAGTGGTAAGAGCGGTCATTAGAATCGGCCTGAAACGAACCGCCACAGCCTCCTTGACAGCCTCATTCCGTTCTGTTCCTCTGTCCCGCAGCTGATTGATGTAATCCACCAGCACAATGGCGTTGTTGACCACGATACCGGCCAACATGATCATACCGATCAGCGCTGGCACTGAAAGCGGTCTTCCTGTAATAAAGAGACCGATAAAAGCTCCGGTGAAAGCAAAGGGAATGGAAAACATGATGATAAAAGGATATAGCAGGCTTTCAAATTGTGATGCCATGATCATATAAACCAGAATGACCGATAGCAGCAGCGCCAACCCCAGGTTGCCAAAAGCTTCCACCATCTCTTCCTGTTGACCTGTCAGGCGGTAGCTGTACCCAGGCGGCAGCGGGTACCCTGACATTTGCCGCTGTATTTCATTTGTCACTGACTGAAGATCCCGGCCGCTGAGCTGGGATGAAATCACAACCGTTCGCACCTGATTAATCCGGTTGATCTGAGCTGGCGAAGCGCCATATTCAATCGTGGCCATCTGGCCAAGTGGAACACTGGTGCCAAAGCTGGTTGGGATTAAGATCTGCTGCATGTTTTCAATGGATTCACTCACCTGCTGATCCATCGACAGGGTGATATCAATATTGTCGCCTGCCACCAAAAGACTGGAAGCCCGCACCCCGTCCAACGCAGCCCGCAGACTGCGGTTAATCTGGGCCGCTGTCACGCCATACCTGGATGCCATATTGCGCTGAACCACCACCCGCGCTTCCGGTTCCCCTTCTTCCACACTGAGGGACACCTCTGTCGTCCCCGGCACTTCTCTTACCATACGCTGTACATCGCGGCCAATGGTTTCCAGCACTTTCAAATCGTCACCCTGGATCTGAATCACGACTGGGCTGCCTCCCCCGCCGCCCATTTGCATGGAGGAAACTTCATCAGCGGTGATTTTCACTCCGGCAATACCCTGAGTCATCTGACGGATTTCTTCAGCAACATCGCCGGTGGAGCGTTCCCGCTGGTTTTGATCCACCAGTGTCACACTCAACGTGGATACATTGGGATTTCCCATACCGAACATCATGCCTCCGCTGCCGATCTGGGCGAGAATTCGCTCGCTTTCCGGCAACTCAACCAAGATGTTTTCTACCCGCATCACTTGTCGGTCAGTGTCTTCCAGCCGAGTCCCGTGAGGTGTTTCAATCGACACCCGGATAGTGCCTTCATCCAGGGAAGGGAAAAATTCGCCGCCCACAATTCCAACCATGAAAAGAGAACTGGCAAAAATGGCAAAAGCTAAAATAACCGTCACAATGCGATGATTCAGGGCCATTCGCAATGTTTTCTGATAGAAACGGGAAAAGAGTCCAATCAGCACCTCGAATAAATCCAGCAGCCAGCCAAGCGTCAAAACCCGCCGCTTGCGTCTTTTCACTTCCCCAACTTTCAGTATTTTAGAGGACATCATTGGAACCACAGTCAACGCCACCAGTAAAGAAGCCAACAGAGAGAAGGCCACTGCAAAAGACAACTGACGGAAGATGATTGCAGTAAATCCCTGGACAAAAACGATGGGCATGAACACCGCCACGGTAGTCAATGTGGAGGCTGTAATGGCCATCGCCACTTCCGATGCGCCCTTGACGGCTGACTCCCGCCGGTTTTCACCGAGTTCGCGATAACGGTAGATGTTTTCCAGTACCACAATGGAATTGTCTACCAGCATGCCGATGCCAAGCGCCAGTCCCCCCAGCGAAATAAGGTTAATCGTCAGGTTTCCGAAATACATGAGGGCAAAGGTGCTGATAATGGACACTGGAATGGCAATACCCACTATGATGGTGGAACGCAGATTACGTAAAAAAAGAAACAGGATGATGATTGCCAACAGCCCACCCATGACAGCGTTTAGAACCACGTTCCGGATGGAGGCGTTTATAAATTCTGATGTATCAAAAGCAACCGTTAATTCAAGTTCAGGGTAATCCCGGCGCAGGTTATCCAATTCCTGGTGTACCCGCTCAGCTACACGAACGGTATTGGCTACAGACTGTTTGGTGATCGACAAAGTAATATTGGGTTGACCGTTTAACCGTGAAATGCTGGTGCGTTCCTTGTATTCAATAGACACATTTGCAATATCCTGGAGCTGAATAATATCGCCGGTTTGAAGAATGATGGGCATATTCCCAACATCTGCCAGGCTTGTGAATTCACCCATCGTTCGAACAGTCATTTCCTGATCGCCTTTGAGAACCCGTCCACCAGGCAGGTTTACATTTTCCGCTGAAAGCTGCTGTTGAATCCGGCTGAGATCCAGCCCATAACCCATCATTTTTGACTGGTCAAGACGCACGCGCACTTCCTGTTCGACACCACCAAAAACATTGGCTGAAGCGACACCGTCAATGCGTTCCAGTCGGGACAGCATTTCCTCTTCTGCAATTCGCTGTAACTGGGTAAATTCCATGCCGCCTGAAATACCGATCTGCATAATCGGGAAAGCATTTGGATCAATTTTCAGCACCATCGGGGCGGAAGCGTCTTCGGGAAGCACTCCACGGATCAAATCTACCTTTTCCCGCATTTCCAGGGCAGCAATATCCATATCGGTACCGTACTCAAAGAGCACCACCACCGTACTGGCGCCCTCGTTGGAATAAGACTCAACCGAACTGAGATTGGAGACCGTTGAAAGCGTTTGTTCCAACGGTATGGTGATCAGGTTTTCCACCTCTTCAGGTGCAGCACCGCTGTAACTGACAGTCACCACAGAAACGGGTACATCAATTTCAGGGTACAGATCAACCGGCAGAAGAGTAGTGGATACCAGGCCTAAAATAACTGCAATCATCATGAACATAAAGGTGGTTACCGGACGTTTAACCGCTAAGCCGGATAGTTTCACGATGCATCACTCCCAGGTTCTTCGACATCATCAATCAGACTGCCGTCTTCAAGAAAGTCCTGGCCGCGGAAGATAATCCGGTGCCCCGCATTGACGCCATACACAATTTCAGCCGACTGGCCGTTGTCAATGCCAACAATCACTTCCCGCATTACTGCCCGGTGCCCCTCCACCAAAAATAAAACCGTTCTTCCTTCACGAATGACCACCGCTTCAGATGGAACCACCAGCACATTCCTGCGCGTCTCAGTCGTCAGGTTTATTTCCGCAAACATCCCCGCTTTGATCAGTCCGTCCTGATTGCCGATTTCGATTTCCATTGGGTATGTCATGGTCCCTGCAGCCGGTACAGGTGCAATGGTATTGACCATTCCCTGGTATGGTTCGTTTGACGCCGCAGGAATACTGATGGCGACTTCCTGGTTGATGGAAAACCGATTGATGAGATATTCTGAGACCCTTGGTTTAACCACAACCGGATCAAGCTGCGCCACGGAAACGGCCGCCATTTGGCCTGAAACAACTTCACCCATTTTTGCATTAACCTCTGTCACAATCCCTGCAATGGGGGTGCGGATTTCCGTATCTGATAGTACCGACCGTGCGTTTTCTACAGCCACCCGGGCCTGGTTAACTTGAGCCCGCGCCTGATTCACCTGGCTGCGGGTGCTGTTCAGCGATGTTTCAGAGGCTGCCATTTCCGCCTGCTCAAACTGCTGTTTGGTTACTGCTCCCTGATCATACAACACTTTAATGCGCTCCAGCTCCCTTAATGACTGTTCATGTTGTTCTTCTGCCATGGCGAGACCGGCTTCCGCTGTCTCCAGGCCTGCCTGGGCAATCGCCAGCCCTGCTTCCGACTGCCTGATACTGTTCTGAATATCATTTTGATCCAAAGACACCAGTACCTGTCCTGCAACCACCTGATCGCCAATAGACACATGGACCTGCTTAGCAATTCCAGGCATCTTGGGCGTTAGACGCACTTCCGCCCGAGGCTCTACCAGTCCGGTAAGTGTCGTGCGCACTTCCACATTTCCATATGCCACTTCCATAATTTCAACACTAAGCGCCCGCTCCTCCGGCTGCTCAATTTCCGTTTCCCCGCAGGCACTCAACGATAAGGTTGTTATCAATGCTACGGCGCATAGGAGCATTTTCGTTTCCAGTGATCGTGCCATCTTTGATTCCGTCCTTTCAGGATCATTCCAGTTGATTATTTCTTTGTCTTCAATGCACTCCAAGTTTATGAGACGCACGTTTCGTTCGATGTCATTTTTCTGACGGTTTATTGACCTGATGAGCAAACTTCACCATCCGTGCCAGTACGTTCTGATGCATCTCATCTGTCAGCTCATTCAGTCCGAGCATGGTGGAAAACCGAATTCCGGCCAGTGCAAAGAATAAGATGTATGCCAGCTCCGGATCATCACAGCTCATTGTCTGCTTCATCCACTTTTGATGGTGTTCACGGATAGGAGCCATTAGATCTTTGTTCATGACCACGGCGGCCAGCATTCCGGCACTGTTCTTTTCATATTCGCAGGTATCCTGGCCGGTGCGCAGAATCCCGGCCAGGATGGCTTTTACCACCACTTGCTTATCATTGTCTTCACCGGAAACGCCAATTCCGCTGTCAAGATCCCGCATATACTGATGCAACATCACTTTGATCAGCTCTTCTTTTGTTGGAAAATGGTACAACAGTCCGCCTTTACTGATACCTGCCTGTTTCGCCACTTCTTCCAGCGTAAAATGATTGACCCCTTTTTCCAGTATGATCTTTCTGGCAAAAGCCAGCACCCTTTCCTTCGTGTCGCTTTTCATTGTCACGCCGCCTTTCAGTTGCTGTACCGTCCAGTCGGTATAGCATTCCCATCTCATCATAGCGTCACCCTTTGTTTTTGTCAAGCAACTCCCGGATGCCTCAAAAAACAAAACCGAACAACCTATTGGTTGTTCGGGCAGCCCCTCTATCTGGTGGTATTAATGAAACACCCTGTCACCGTCTTCTTCATCATATTCCTCTTCCAGCCAGTCTTCCAACAATTCTTTGATTTCCAGGGTGATCATCATTTTCTTTTCCACTTTTTCAACTTCTTTATCCAGCAATTCCATTATTTTCTGGGTATCGCTATCGGACAGTGTGCTGCTGATCTGCTGAATCTGCTGCTTCAATTTCATACGCTCTTTTTGTTCCATCTAACTCCCTCCTTTGCCCGAAAGCCCGGATATTATACAAGGTAACGCATGAACATGGTTGCAATCGTGAAATAAATCGTCAGGCCAACCAGATCGTTAATGGTTGTGATGAAAGGACCCGATGCCACTGCCGGGTCAATTTTCAGTTTTGTCATGATTAATGGTACCACGGTCCCTGCCAGGGTGGCAAAAAACATGGTTATCCATAGTGACAAACCAATGACGAATCCAAGTATGACACTTTTTTGCCAGATTGCAGCGATGATACTGATGAGCACCCCATTGACGATCCCGATCATAAAACCAACGATTGCTTCACGGCGGATGAGGCGAAAGACATCTTTCCCCTTAAACTGGCCCATGGTTAATCCTCTAACCACAACTGCCAGGGATTGAGTGCCTGTGTTTCCTGCCATCCCGGCCATCATGGGAATAAAGATGGCCAATACAACAACCGCATCAAGCGTTTCTTCAAAATGGGAAATGATATTCCCCGCCATGATACCGACACCAAGCAACAACACCAGCCAGGGAATCCGACCCATGGCAGATTTCATCGGACTGACACTTAAATCCTGCATACCAGCTTCCGCACCTGATATCCCACCGAATTTCATCATGTCTTCGGAGGCTTCCTCTTCCATAACTTCCATGGCATCATCCACGGTGATCACACCCACCATGCGGGTGCCTTTGACGACCGGAACCGCTAAAAACCCATAGTTACTCATGGTGCGGGCAACCTCTTCCTGATCCATCTCTACGGGGACAGAAACCACCCGCTCCGACATGATTTCTTCCACAAGGGTGTCCGGCAGGGCTGTAATCAGTTCCCGGATAGAAACGACGCCAATCAGCTGGTGATGTGCATCCACTACGTAAAGATAGTAGGCGGTTTCTGCATCAGGCGCTAAATGGCGCAACCGGTCAATCGCTTTTTCCACTGTATCCCGGGCATAGAGCACAAAATATTCAGTGGTCATCAAACCGCCGGCAGAATTTTCCGGATATCTCAACAGATGGTTGATGTCTGCAGCAAAAGCCGGGTTCAAGCGGCTGATGATATCTTTTCGTTCGTCTTCATCCAGCTCCCCCAGGTAATCCACCGCATCATCCGGTGCCATTTTTTCAATGATGCGTATCCCACGGGCAGGGCCCAGCTTTTGCAGGAGCGCCTGTTGTTCTTCATAGTCCAGTTCTTCAATAACATCTGCCAGTTCTTCGTCTGTCAATTTGTGAAACAGTACCCGCTCATCCTCATCCATCTGTAACAGCGCCTGTGCCATGTCATAAGGATGAATTTCCTCCAAATAGTTTCTCAGGGTTTGAGCATCTTCGTTCTGGATGGCCTCCAGTATTTCATGCAATAGTCTTTCCTGTTCATCCACTGGCTCATCCTCCCCTGAAAAAACCATTATGATTCTAACATACTTAAGTATGTGGGTCAATGATAAGCCCTGTTAATCATCAAGACGCCCACTGTTGCAAAAAAGTTTCAGGGCATGGAATATGCTGCCGTATTTTCTCAATCATGCTCCATATTAATCGAAATGGCGAGATCCATTAAGGTGATATCATAGGCATACCGTTCCCATAAAAACAATGCTTTCAGTCTATCTTGAGTAACGTCCCCCTCCAGTTGTTTCTTTCTTTCAAAAATACGCCGGATCTGTTCACGGTTGATGGTATAATGCTCAAAAAAAGATAAGAGTAATCTCCCATTTTCTGGCTGAGAGCGGTTGGCTGTTTTTGATGGCATGACGCATCGTCACTCTTTCATCCGGAAGCGTGCAACTGCTTATATGTCTTGAACATAATCATACCCGTTTTTATTCCCGCTACACGAAAGCGATGATTTTCACTGCGTACTTTATCATCGAAAAAGCCCCGCTGCCGGAATAAATGGCAAATTTCCCAGCGTCTCGAACAAGGCGCATCGTCAGACGAAGCCATTAAGCAACGAATTCGCTGATCCGCAGGATCTTTCAGTCCCTGCCTCCCGAAAGGTCTCTCAATGATTGTTTGTCGCATTTAAGGTATAATGAAAATACCCTGCTCTTTTCCTTGAGCTGATGACGTTTTAAAGGAGCTGGCGTTTATATGAGACGCACTATTTTTCTGGTGGACATGAATGCCTACTACATTACCTGTGAGATGAGCCGCAGGCCAGAACTCTGGTCAACCCCTGCGGTTGTAGCCGGAGATCCGCTGAAGCGCATAGGCATCATTTTGGCAGCCAATTATAATGCCCGGGCTTATGGTATCAAAACAGCCATGACGTTGCGAGAAGCGCTGAAACGCTGTCCCGAACTGATTACCGTTCCGCCGGATCATTCATTCTACAGCGATAAATCCAGAGAAATCATGACTCTTCTGGCAGATTATTCCCCCTGTATCGAGCAAAATAGCATTGACGAGGCCTGGTTGGACATGACAGGCACAGAGGCTCTCTTTGGAAGCCCAGTGCAGGCCGCCGAAAAAATCATGGCTGATTTAAAGGACAAACTTTCCCTCTGGTGCTCCATTGGGATCTCTGAAAATAAATTTCTGTCAAAAATGGCTTCCGACATGAAAAAGCCGCTGGGTATAACAGTTCTATGGCCCGAGGAACTGGCTGATAAATTGTGGCCGATGCCTGTCAGTGATATGTATGGGGTTGGCCGGAAAACCAGTCATAAATTGAACCAGTTACAGGTTTTCACCATCAGAGACCTGGCTTTGGCAGACACTGGTATGCTTGTCAGAAAACTGGGAGATCATGCGCTGGAACTGCAGCAGAGAGCCAACGGTAAAGATGATTCCCCTGTAACCCCTCACTTGCGGGAAGACATGAAATCCATTGGCCGCTCCACTACCCTGGCAGAGGATGCCTTTCGGATCCAGGACGTTCGTATGACACTGATGGCTTTGGCAGAAGATGTGGGTCGATGCGCACGGAAATACGGCAAATCCGGTCACACGGTTCATATCGATCTGAAATTCAGCGATTTTACAGCTATTACCCGACAAATCAGCCTTCCTGAACCAACACAGTACACCAGGGATATTTTCGAAACAGGGTATGCCCTCATGAAAAAACATTGGCCAACAGTCAAAGGAGTCCGTTTAATCGGAATCAGTCTCAGTGGATTTGAACAGAAAGAAAAAGCCTGTCAATTATCCATTTTTGATCTTTCGCAGCATGCCGGCAGCGGATCCCCTCTGAAAGAAAAACACAAGGTCATCGATGAAGTAATGGATGAGATTCGGCGGAAACATGGAGCGAACAAAGTTGGCCGTGCTTCTCTGCTTAAAAATGATGCCCACAAAGACTGAAAGCAAAAATTCTTCTTGACGCGTCTTTTTCAGGGTATACATACATCAACGTTAATGTAGTGGTAAGGAGGGATCCCATGAAATCATGGAAAAATTTTCAGAAACCCGATCAGTCAGAGCTGCGCGAAAGATTGACGTCTCTTCAGTTCGCGGTAACACAGGAAAACGCTACAGAGCGGCCCTTCCAAAATGAGTATTGGAACCATAAAGAAACAGGCATTTATGTGGATGTTGTTTCCGGCGAACCTCTGTTTTGTTCCCTCGATAAGTATGATTCAGGGTCAGGATGGCCCAGCTTTACCAAACCCCTGGTGCCGGAAAACATTGTCCAGCTGAAAGACCTTAGTCATTCAATGATACGGGTGGAAATCCGCAGCAAGCATGGCAATTCCCATCTGGGCCACCTTTTTGAAGATGGCCCGCATCCAACCGGATTACGCTATTGCACCAATTCAGCTTCTTTTCGTTTTATTCCCCTGGATCAGTTGGACGAAACCGGATACGGAGAATTCCGTTCACTCTTTGAAACGGCTTCACCCGCTAAACCCTGACAGACTCACGCATAACACACACTGCAGAAATGAGGCATTCACCATGAAACACATCTCAAATGTGCTGACTTTCATTCGATTGCTTCTGGTGCCCATATTTCCCCTGGCTTTCTTTTCATCCCATCCACAGGGCCGCCTGATTGCCCTCGGAATTTTCGTCATTGCCGGATTTACCGATTTTCTTGACGGCTATATCGCCCGGCATTTTCACACAATTACCCAGCTCGGCACCGTGCTGGATCCACTGGCTGATAAACTGATGCTTCTCATGGTGTTGGTGACCCTCTGGATCAACGGCACACTGCCTGTGTGGATTGTCGTTATTCTGTTTTTAAAAGAGACATTCATGATTGTTGCCGGGGCCTATCTCTACTTCAGAAAAGGTAAATTTGTCATTCCTTCCAATTATTTCGGAAAATCCGCCACAGCGCTGCTCTTTTTGGCCATTCCGCTCCGGATGCTGCTGCCGGATAACCCTATCGGACTCGTTCTGATGGCAGTGGCACTCGGCTTCATGCTGACAGCGCTGGCAACCTATGCCCGGTTTTACTGGCGACGCCGGGAGCATCTATAGGTATTGCATCGCCGCACATCCATTTTACCCAAAGGAAGATGTCCTATGATTCCAATTAAAGACAATGTCCCCGGCCAGAACACTCCCTGGGTCACCTGGCTTTTGATTTTTTTAAACCTTCTGGTTTTCCGGTATCAGTCATCCCTTCCCCAGGAAGAGCTGATGGCACTGGTATATCAGTTTGGATTGATACCAATGAATGTTTCCCAGGCCCTGTCTGACGGTTTGAGCAGCCAGACCCTGCCCCTGGCAACCCCGCTCGTATCCAGTCTGTTTCTTCATGGCAGCTGGTTTCACCTCATAAGTAACATGTGGAGTCTGTGGCTTTTCGGAGATAATGTGGAGGACAGCGTCGGCCATTTCCGATTCATACTGTTTTATCTGGCAGGCGGCGCAGCGGCTTCACTGATTCATTTTTTGTTCAACCCCTTGTCAACGCTGCCAACCATTGGTGCTTCCGGTGCGATTGCCGCCGTCATGGGCGCCTACCTCATCATGTTTCCCCTGGCCCGTATTGTCACATTGGTGCCCTTGTTTTTCATTCCCCTGTTTTTTGAATTTCCAGCATTAATCTTCATCGGTTTTTGGTTTATTTCCCAGGTTTTTTCCGGAGTTTCCACTTTACTCATCTCCGGTGCTGACGGAGGCATTGCCTGGTGGGCACATATTGGCGGGTTCATCTTTGGTGTGTTGATCATTCCGCTGATCAGAAAAAAACGCTGGCAGTATCATTGCTTTTATGAAGACGGTCATTACCACTGCCAATCTGACTAGCCTGATTCACTCCGGAAAGAAGAATCCTTGCTCGATAAATACCGTGTCCTCCTGGATGATCGGCACCTGATCATTTGGATCAAGTGTGAGGTCTATCGTTCATTTCTTCAATCAGTGTCGCATAGAATTGGCAGGCTTCCACAATCTGTTCCACCCTGCAGTTTTCATCCCGCATATGGGCCAGTTTGTATTCTCCCGGTCCAAATCCGATGGTTGGAATCCCCAGGGGAACAGTGGAAACGGCATTGGTACTGAAATCCCAGTAATCATACTGCTCAGGAGGTTTCCCGTACGTTTTCTCATAGGCTTTCCGGCAGGCACTGGTCAGTGGATGCTCCATCTCCATTTTCCAGGCGGGATGCAGCGGTTTGTAGATTACCGGCATACCTGTCCAACTGGTACGGTGAAGTGTGCCGATTTCCCAGGCTGCCTCTTTGCCCTGGATGATCTTTTCCATTTCTTCTTTTATCGTCTCTTCCGTTTCTCCCACCACCATCCGCCGATCCAGGTAAATCTCGCATTGGAAGGGAACTGCATTCAGCGAGGCACTCAGACTGGAAATGCGCGAGAGGACAAGCGTTCCCCTTGGCGCTTTTTTCTGAAACAGTCTGTTGTTTAACGCTTCTACCCGCTGGATAATTTCAGCCATTTCATAAACGGCGTTTTTACCTTTTTCCGGAGCCGATCCGTGTGCTGAAACGCCATGGGTCCTGATGATCATCTGAGCCTTTCCTTTGTGTCCAAGAGTAATCAGGTTGTTTGACGGCTCGCAGATCACCATCCAGTCTGGCCGGATGTTCTTTTCTTTAAACAGATGTTTCAGGTTTTCTCCGTCACAGTCCTCTTCCAGCACCGTACAGGAAACATAGATGGTTTTTCCCTGTTCCCAGCCCATCTGCTTAGCAACAACCCCGGCAAAGATGGAAGCAGCAGCAGCGGATTTCATGTCCACCGAACCCCTTCCATACAAACTGCCGTCAACGATTTCACCGCTGAAGGGTGGTACTGTCCAGGCGTCTTCATCCTGCACTTCCACCGTATCCACATGAGAGTCAAACATAATCACCTGTTCGCCATGCCCAATGCGCCCCAGTACATTTCCCATGCCATCAATGACGACTTCATCATACCCCAGCTGTTTCATTTTTTCTGCTATAACCATTATGACTTCCTTCTCCTGGCCGGAATAGCTTTTTATCCGGACCAGATCCTGGGCAAAAGCAATCAGTTCCTGCTCCCGATCCCGCAAAATGTGATGTAATGGATTCATGCAGGTTCCCCCTTTTCATGCTCATGCAGTATTCTCCGGATTAGTCCTCCCCGCGCTTCAAAAATGCTGTGACGCAGTGAATGGCTCCCCATCCCTTCATAATTTCTCCCACTTCCACAGGAATAACCTTGACGCCGTTTTCTTCCAACACTTCACGGCATCGCGGATTCCCTTCCGGCTGAACCACCAGGCCTGGCTCAATAGCCACAAAATTCACTCCAAAGGTTTCTTTAGCCTCTGTCTGAGATGGAGTTTCCAGAATTTTAAACCCCTTGCTGATCAACACATGGCATTAGCCCCTTCAAAAATGCCATCGCCGTGAATGGTCTGCAGGATCGGAACGCCTAGATCAGCCAGGGTTTTATGCACGGCTTTTTCTTCCCCCCTTCGTTCACCTATGGCCGGCCTGGTCATAATGGCCCCTTCAGGGGTCATAAACATCAGGTCCCTCATAAAAAGAGCATTCGGCCGGTTTTCCAACTGCTCCTCCACATAATACACCCTGACACCGTGCGCCCGGTAGATGGATGCCAGTTCATCGTGCTGCCTCCGAATGAGTTCGGGATCCACAGGAGCTTTAAAACGCACCTGCCGGTAATCAAAATTCTCAATTTCCTTTCCCGGCCGTCGCATCAACACCGCTTTCAGTGGGTTCACTTCGGATGAAACACCCCAGTCACCCCACAGAACTTTCATTTCATCTTTGAAGGATGTTTCTTTCGGAAACCACCGCTCACCGGGAATAGCGTCAATATCGTGTTTTTCCTGAAGCATACACTGATCCTCCTCATCATGGAATTCACCCCAACAGGGAATAGTTTGATCGATTTCTTTCTTTTTCTGGATTTCGACATTGATGATAAAATTCCTTCTTTTATCTGCCATTTATTGCCAACGCACCAATGGACTGACACTAAAAAGAACAGGGAGAAAGGATTCTCTCACCCCGTTCCATTACTTATTAAAGCCCAACCTCACTGATCCGTTTCACTCTTCATTGCGGACAATCATCATGTCGCATTTAACATGATGCAGGACTTTCAGTGAAACACTGCCCAGCATAGCCCTTTCAAAGCCGCTTAACCCCCTGCTCCCCATCACCAGCAGATCCGGTTTTTCCCGCTCTGTCACCTGCAAAATCTCTTCGGCCGGATCGCCGTACGTCAGCATTGTATCAAAATGACCACTGAATCCTTCAAAAAAGTGTCGGGCCTGCTCCAGGGTTCTTTCAGCACTGACTTTGACTTCCTCATTTAATTGTTCATTCAGATCAGTTCCTGTGTAGTAATCAAACAATTGCAACTGCTTTACAACAGTCATGACAACCACATCACTGCCAATCTTTTCCGCAATCAACCGGGCACGCAACAGGACTTTTTTTGTCATCTCAGAACCATCAATGGCCACAATCATTTTTTTCATATTCGATTCCACCCCTTTCGCAGTTGAAGGCAGTGTCCGTTAAATTGAATGTTGTCTATTATATATATACCCCATTCTTTCAGTATACGGCCAGCAAGAATGAAATTTATCGGTCTTAACGACGAATGGCACGATTGATAAAAACAGCATGCGGATCGCCGCCGATCATGTTATCGTATGGTGGCATTAAGTGAATAAATGCGGTAATATGGTATTGAACGTAATCTGTCAACGCGATTCATTCTGCTGCAAAAGTTGATTCCTGAATGATCATTGTATTGCAGGGTATGCACATAACAAATTATCACTGATCTCAACCAGCCTTCACCAGGAAAGGATGCCGAGGTTTGTTCTACGTTAAGGACTATTATCATATCAATGAAATCATTGAACTGGCCGAGTGCCTCATCAGCATTCCCAGTCATTCTCACACACCGGGGCAAGAAAAACAGATTGCTGAATTTATCTATGACTTCTGTGGGAGTCATGGTTTGGAAGTCACCTACCAACAGGTGAAAGGTAAGCGAAAAAACGTGTTAGCCATTCTTCGCGGCAGCGGTCGCGAAAACTCACTGATGCTTAATGGCCACATGGATACTGTTCCCCCTGGTCATATGACAATCGATCCGTATCGTGAGGGAGTGCATGATGGTTTTGTATGGGGTCGGGGCGCTGCCGATATGAAAGGCGGTCTGGCTGTAATGATCATGGCCCTGGTTGCAATGCGGCGGGCCGGCGTGGTGCCCGACGGCGACCTTGTATTTGCCGGCGTTGTGGGAGAAGAAGGCAAAAGTGAAGGCACCGAGCATTTAATCAATTCCGGTATCCGCACCAGTGCCGCCATTGTGGGAGAACCCTCCAACTACCAATATGCCGTGGGTCACAGGGGTTTGGAATGGTTCGATGTGATTTTTAAAACGAAAGCAGCACACAGTGGCAGCCCGGAGGAAAATACCAATGCGATTGAAAAAGCGGCTGAATTTATTTACCGGGCTAAACGGGAACTGTATCCCAAAATCCGGGAACGGCAGGATGAATTTGCCGGCGTCTCGCTCATGAACATTGGTGTCATCGAAGGCGGACAGGGACAAAGCACGGTCGCGGATTCCTGTACCGTTAAAATCGACCGACGCTATATTCCCGGTGAAACGGTTGAATCTGTAACGCAGGAGTATCAGGAGATCCTCGATGAAATGCAGGAACAGGATCCCAGTCTGTGGGCTGTGATCCGGAAAAGTCCAGCCAATGATATGAAAATGAACCATCCGCCGCTGATTACTCCCATGATTGAGCCCATCGTTCATGCTGTAAAAACCTCTATCAGGGAAGTCATTAAACAGGAACCCAAGATCACACTGGGGCGCGGCTGGACAGATGCCGCTCTGTTAAAAGTGTATGGTAAAATCCCAACAGTTGTTTTTGGCCCGGGAAATATTACCCATTCACACACAGCCGATGAACGGATTGCCATCAAAGATTTGGTGAATACTACCGAAATATTTGTGCGTATCATTGATAATTACTGTATCAGGGACAAAATAACGGAGACCGGATCCTATGATCCCTGGATTTACTGATTCAACACAAAAGCCCCCAGTCACCATAGGGGGCTTTAATATCAGTACAGTATGTGTTATTCGGCTTTGACAATCATCATGTCACAGCGAATATGGTGCAATACCTTGGTAGAAACACTTCCCAGCATTACCCGTCCAAATCCACCCAAGCCACGGTTTCCCATGACAAGCAGATCAGGCTTTTCCCTTTCAGCCAGCACGAGGATTTCTTCCGCCGGTTCACCGTAGGCCAGCAGTGTTTCATACTTCCCTTGGTAATCGCTGAATGCTTCTTTTGCTTTTTCCAGCGTTTTTTCGGCCCCGTGTTCGATTTCACGATCCAGTTGTTCGCTCAAGCCCAGGTCTGTCCCCATTTGATAGTGAATCAGGCGCAGCCGTTTGACTACTGTGAGGATTAACACTTCAGCATTAAACTTCTCTGCGATGCGGCGTGTTTTCAGGAGTACTTTTTCCGACATTTCCGATCCGTCAATGGCCACCAGAATTTTTTTCATCCCGTTCCCTCCTACTCTGTCCGCCCACTCCTCCTTATAGAAGAACTACACGCTTCCCATTCACTACATACCCTGTTTAACGATGAGTATGCTATCATCTCCTGATCGGATGAATGATATGCCCTGTATCCATCAAAGTGTCTTTTTGACTTCAGAAATGCCTGCTTTTTCGTTCAGATACCAGGGGCAACCCTGATCCCTATCTTTGCAGCCAGATCCGTGATATCATATTAATCACTCAATTAGCTGTGATTCAGCATATTTTGGTTATGAAAAGGAGTTGAACACCCTTGAAAAGAATCCAACGAGTTTCTCTCATCGGTCTGGGAGCCATCGGTGCTTCCTTCGGTCAAAAATTGCACAAACAGCCTTCTGTTCACTTGTCTGTGATTGCTGACGATGCACGCATCCGCCGTTACCAGAAGGATGGATGTGTCGTGAATGGGGAGTCTGTCAACTTTCATTATGTGCCGCCGGAGAGGGCATCCGCACCCGCCGATCTTCTGCTGGTGGCTGTCAAGCATCATCATTTAACTGCCGCTCTGGATGCAGTACAGGCGCACGTGGGGCCGGATACAATCATTCTCTCGCTGATGAACGGCATTACCAGTGAAGAAATCATCGGTGAACGCTATGGCATGGAAAAAATGCTGTATGGTGTTTGCGTGGGTATTGATGCCGTCCGGGAAGGCAGCCAGACGCGTTATTCCACCATGGGCCGTATCTTCTTTGGAGAAAAAATCAATAGCGATCATTCACCCCGGGTAAAGATGGTTAAAGAAATTTTTGAAACGACGGGAATTCCCTTCGAAATCCCAGAAGATATGATCCGGGCCATGTGGTGGAAATTCATGGCCAATGTGGGTATCAACCAGCCATCAGCGTTGCTGGGAGCCCCTTATCATGTTTTTCAGGAAATGGATGAGGCCAGGCTCCTGATGGAAAGTGTGTTGCGGGAAGTCATCGTCCTGGGCAATGCTGCAAGGGTGAATTTGTCCGAGACGGATCTTGCTGAATTCCACAAGATCATCGCCACTTTTTCCCCGGAAGGCAAAACCTCCATGCTGCAGGACATGGAGGCAGGGCGAAAGACAGAAGTAGAGATGCTGGCAGGGACAGTCGTCACTCTTGGTAAAAAGTATGGAGTGGCAACACCGCTGAATCAAATGTTGCTTTATATGATCCGCACCCGGGAGAGAATGAACGGCCTGGATTAGGATGGAACCGGCATTTCACGTTCCATCAGCTTCATTTCTTTACGCATCCAGAAGGATGTGAATACTGTCGACAGAAAGTCGGCGATTGGAAAAGATATCCAGATCCCCAGAAGCCCCAGGTCTCCTATTCGCGGGAGTATCAATACCAGTGGAATTAAAAACAGGATCTGTCTGGACAGCGTCAGCACCAGCGCCGGCAGTGCCTTCCCCACTGCCTGAAACAGGGCAGCCCCAATAATCTGCACGCCCACCACCGGGATCATGGCAATGACAATACGTAATGCCAGAATCCCGTTTTTGATGAGTTCAGGATCATCATTAAACAGGCGAATAATGATTCCAGGGAAAAGTTCGCCAAACAGCGTGCTGACCGTTGCAAAGAGTGTGGTGCCAATAATGGCGATTTTAACCACTTCCTTCACCCGGTCCATTCTCTGCGCTCCGTAGTTATATCCTGCAATGGGTTGCATGCCCTGAACCATGCCAAACATAGGCATAAAGAGAAACATGATCACGCGGTTTACAATCCCAAAAACGGCCAATGCCATTTCGCCGCCATAAAAGGCCAGCGAGTTATTCAACACAATGGCCATCGCACTTCCGGCCACCTGTCGGCCGAAGGACGATGAGCCTACGGTCAAGATTTCCCGCTGAATCATCCAGTCAGGTTTTAAGTGGTGCCATTTCACCTTGATAGCACTGTGTTCACTATGAAAATAGAATAAGACATACACCAGGAAAAGAAACTGTGAAATAATGGTGGCCAGAGCTGCTCCCCGGATACCCATCTGCAAGGGAAAGATGAACAGGTAATCCAATCCTATGTTAACAATGGTCCCCAGCAGCATGGCAAACATAGCCACACGGGCATTGCCTTCCGCCCTGATGAGATTGTTGGCTGACATAACAAAAGGAAAATAGAGGCTGCCAATCAGAATCACCTGCAAGTAGTCCCGGGAATAAGGCATCAGGACATCTGTCGCTCCAAAGACGCGTAAAATCGGATTCATAAACACCAGGCCAGTGATGCAGATCAAAATGCCCAGCACCCCCACCATCAAGTAGGAATTCCCCGCCACATGATTCGCTTTT
The DNA here is from genome assembly GCA_033549305.1 of Bacillota bacterium. GTDB lineage: Bacteria > Bacillota > Clostridia > Peptostreptococcales > Tindalliaceae > Anoxynatronum. Next base: position 24,025 of record JAWSUV010000024.1, read on the forward strand.
TCATGGTTCTTTGCTCCCCAGTTCCTGGAAAAGGCCGAAGCGGCACCGATCCCAATCATCTGGGCTAAAGCCATAATGGCCATTTGTACGGGAAAAGCGACGGTCAACCCACCAATGCCCAGATAACCCACACCTCTTCCGATAAAGATGCTGTCCACAATATTATAAAGCGCATTGACGATCATGGCGATTGTCGCAGGGAGCGATAACCGCAGCAGTAATCGCGGTATTTTTTCATGTTCCAGTTGCTGGCTTCTGTCCAATTGTTTTCTTCCCCTCAAATGACTACCATTTTCGATTTTGCTACATTAAGACTTTTTCTTGCCTTTTTTGTTTTCTCCTTTTGTTAAGATTTCCAGTACATGTTCAGGATGGTTGGTGGAAAAGGTTAACTCGTTAAACCAGGAGCTGTTTGCTTCCAGTTTGATCTTTGGTTTTGCAAAAATATGATACCCTACCTGATGTTTCCCTTTGTAGCCTGTGATTTGAATCAACCAGCCGGCCGATGGAACCCGGTCAATGGAACAGGTTTCAATTTGGTTCCAGGAAAGCACCTGTTTGAAAAAACCATAACCGACAATGATTCCACCGGTAGTAATCAGGATAGACAGTTTACTGAAGTTGATTCCTGCCAGCACTAAAAAGGCCAGCAGTACAAAGGAAAATAAGCCAGGGGTTGACCCTCCCTGAATAAACATGGCATAAAGCAGCACCAGAGTTGCAATTGAAAAGGCGCCAATGTTTACCCATGAAGTCAGTGTCTCCTGATACACGATTCTTGCTCCGCTTTTTGCCGCCACAAACATTCCTCCTTCAATTCATCCAATCGTTTATTCGGCAGAAGTTAAAACCGTCTGCCAATCCCTGTCCGCAGCACCTATTTCTTAAGTGGGTTTCTGCCACTTCCTTTCCAGCAAACCGGTAGTCATGTAAACGCCTGCAAAAACCAGTAAGCCTCCGGTGAGCTGGATTATTGTCACTGATTCTCCCATCACCAGACTGATCATGGCCGTAAATACCGGAATCAGGTTCAAAAAAATCCCCGCCTTTCCGGCACCAATTTCCCGAACAGCTACATTCCAGAAAATAAACGATCCCACTGAAGGAAACAGAATAATATAAAGGATCCCTACAAGCGCCATCGGGCTGATCTCACTTAAAGACACTCCCTGGATAAACGCAAAAGGTGCCAGAAGCAACGTGGCAATTAACGCTGAAGCCGCTGTTGCCGTTATGGGCGGTACTTGAGTCAGCCGTTTCCCCAGAATGGAATAAATTGTCCAGACCGTGATGGCTGCCAGCATCAACAGATCCCCCTGGTTATACTGCATGTGAAAAATGCTTGCGAGCTTTCCTCCGGTTATGATGACTAAAACTCCGGAGAAAGAGACGCCAATCCCAATGTTCTGAATCACTGATAGTTTCTCGCGAAGCATAAGAGACGAAACCACCACCAGCAATGCCGGGTTGAGTGCGGCGACAACAGCCGCATTTGTGGAAGATGTGTATGTGAGCGCAGTATACAGCACCAGGTTATAGGCAATGATTCCCGTGAGGCCCATGGCTGCTAAGATGGGCCATGATTTTGCCACAGTGCGCCAGTCGGGTTTTTCCATATGATGGGCGATAACCATGAGTAAGGCGGTTGCAAACAGCCAGCGCAGAAAAGTTAATACCAAAGGAGTTATTTCACCCACCACAAATTGTCCGAAAACATAATTTCCTGCCCAAAACAGATTGCAGAGAATTAAAAGCAACCATGCTTTACGCTGATTCATGGCACCGATCCCTTTCTTAATATACTAAGTATCAGTATGCCGCTTTTAACCTCAAAACGCAAGTTGCAATCATCACTAACTCTCTTCCATAAGAGAAACCACCGACATTATGTCCGTGGTCATAAGCTCGCTGATACACTCGGAATTCTATCGTGCTTCGTTGGCGCCGGTACAGTTAACCCACAACCTGTCGGATTAACTGAGGCCTGTTGCTTTGGTCATTAAGTATTTCCCGCGCTAAATGAGGATCACGAAGCCATTCATTCAGTTCAGCCCGCAACAACACCAGCGGCATACGGTCATGAATATCCTCAACGGACTCATTGGCCTGCGTTGTCAGAATGACAAAACGCCGCACTCCATCAAAATCGTTGTATAATCCGGCCATATAGAGGACAGGATCGTCCGTTAGTTTGAACAGATATTTTTGTTTAGATTTCCTGTTCTTTCTAGCCCATTCATAAAAACCGGTACTTGGAATCAAACAACGTCGCAAGGCCAGATTTTTTCGGAACATTGGCTTTTCATGGGCCGTTTCCGCCCGGGCATTGATAATCACACCACTTCCCCGAAAATGAGGAAATCCCCAGGTTATCGCTTCTACCGTCCGGTGTTCATCACCCTTTACCACGATGGGTACGCGGTTAGTCGGAAATATTTCGCCTGTTTTTATGCTGCCTGGCTGTTTCTCTTCAATTTCACGGATAATCTCATGAATTTCCTTTGTTTCCCGTTCGTTAAAGAGCGCAAACCTGCCACACATATTCATTCCTCCAAATACTTGCTATCACTCGATGATCGGACCAACCCATCCCTCAACCCGGCAGAACTGTCTCAGTTCCTTTTCAATGATACTATTGAGCATCATTGTACAGTGGTTCTGTCAGCACTTGCCTGATCCGTTCCAAAGCCCAATCCAGCTCTTCCCTGGTAATAATCAGTGGCGGTGCAAAACGGATCACCTGTTGATGAGTATCTTTGCACAGGACGCCCAGATGCAACAGTTTTTCACAGAAAAACCGTGCATATCCGCATTCCGGTCTGATCTCAATGCCGATAAAAAGCCCTTTTCCCCGTATTTCCCGGATATATGGGCTGTTTATTTCCAACAGACCCTGCAAAAAATAATCACCCATTTCCGCCGCCCGCTCCGGCAGATTCTCCTCTTCCACCACTTCCATTGCTGCGACAGCTACCGCGGCAGCCAGAGGATTGCCGGCAAAGGTTGAACCATGATCTCCCGGTGCGAACACCGACATGACTGCATCATCCGCCAAGACTGCCGAAACAGGATAAACCCCGCCCCCCAGAGCCTTTCCAACAATCAACACATCCGGCTTAATCTCCTCATACTGATAGGCAAACAGCTTTCCTGTGCGGCCAAAACCAGTTTGAATCTCATCCAGCACCATCAAAATCTGGTGTTTTTTGGTGATGTTACGGATCTGGGTCAGGTACCCGTCGGGCGGGATAATAATGCCTCCTTCTCCCTGAATGGGTTCCAGCAGGACAGCCGCCGTATTGGGGGTGATGGCTTCTTCTAATGATGAAGCATCTCCAAAGGGGACGATGGAAAACCCGGGGGTAAAAGGACCAAAACCATGCCGGTATTGCTGAACCGTGGAAAAGCTGATGAGGGTAATGGTACGGCCGGCAAAATTATTGGCGCAAACGATTATTTCCGCCTGGTTTTCCGGAATACCCTTGACAGTCAATGCCCATTTCCGTACAGCCTTGATGGCCGTTTCCACCGCTTCAGCCCCCGTATTCATGGGCAGTACCTTTTCAAAACCTGTCATTTCGCAAATTTTTCTGAAAAAGATGCCTGTTTGGTCATTGCGAAAAGAACGGGAGGTGATGGTCAGTTTCTGCGCCTGGGCCACAAGCGCCTGGATAATTCGTGGATGCCTGTGACCCTGGTTCAGTACCGAGAAAGCTGACAGCATATCCAGATACTTGTTGCCCTCAATATCAGTGACCCATACCCCTTCACCTTCTTCCAGCACAACGGGTAGGGGATTGACGATTCGAGCTCCCCACACATCAGATTCATTGATCAGCTTCATCGACTGTCTCATGGTACTCCCTCCCGGATCATTGGATTATGAACTTTTTCTGTGCGAATCATTACCCTGCGTCAATCGTAACAGCATCCAGACACGGCATCATCCGTCATAAAAACGCAGACGGCATCATTCTTACTCTGATCTGACTGGCAGCTGCTGCAGTATCTCTTTAAAGAGCAGCGTGTCTTCAACTGATAAAGGAGCCGACTTTCGATCACCAGTCATTTGCTGCATGGCTCCTTCGCCATTTTCATATAACCATACATTCGTGTGATGTATCGTTCCGGCACCATCCCTGTGGTATACAGCCATATCTGGATAGTCTGCGAAGCTGGTATTCATGGAAAATTCAAGCTGATCATAAAGTGTTTGGTACGCTCGAACAACGGACTCCTCCGTGACCACTCCCATTAATTCCACTGACCCTTCACCTGTCTGGTGATAAATTTCCAGTTGCAGCGACGGCGTACTGAAAGTACCTTGAAAAAGGGTTATCAGGATAACCACAATCATCAATGCCAGCAGGTTTTTTTTCATGGAACATCTTCCTCAGAAGAGATGGGATCAGGATCGATGACAGCTTTCAAGAACAATCGTTTTTGAAATGACCCTCTTCGTTCACTTTTTAGTTCCCGAATCTCTTCAAACTCCCGCCGGGAAACACAGCGATAATCCAAAATGGCATAGATCACTTCCACCAGATCAACCAATTCATCAATACTATGTGTTTCATGGTATTCCTGTAGTTCCTCACCCAGCTTGTCGTGCAGCTTGTCCAGATACTCCTGGGCTGACAGCACCTCTGTGACTGCCGTCTTTCCTGTTGCCTCAATGATTTCTGGAATGCGGTCGCGGATCAGTTTGTGATATGGTATGGTTTTCATTGGCGCCTCCCGTTATAAGATTCGTTCATCGTTATACTAATCAATGCCTGCCAGGTAGTTGATTAAATCATCCCGCGCAATAATCCCGCATAAGACTCCATTTTTGTCCACCACAGGAATCCGGTTTACTTTTTTCTTTTTCATCAATCGGGCTACTTCAGTGGCAGCCGTTTCCGGCATCACTGTTACGACTTTACGAGACATCACTTTTTCAACCGGGGTTATTTTCAGTAATTCAAATCCCTGTTTTTTAGTTACTTTTTCGCCCATGCTGGTGTGAGGAGATACCCATCCTGAAGAGTCCATAAAAGAAACCACATGGACTTTACTGGCATACTCCACCAGATCTTTTTCTGTAATCATCCCAACCACCCGCTGCGTTTCGTCCACAACAGGGAGTCCTCCGATATGCTTCCCGGCCAATAGCTTCACCACTTCATTCAGCATCGTTCCGACAAGAATGCTGATCACTTTGGTGTTCATCACATCATTTGCTTTTCCGCTCATGGCTTGTGTACTCATCTGATTCCCTCCCTTTCATCTGCCAATGCTCACCTGCTCCTTCGGCAATGATTTCACTGCATATTTCTCCTGCTTGACCATAATCTGGTATCAATAACATACCCATTTTGAGCTGCCCATACCGATGTGGGTTCATAGGGCTTAGACAGATCCGAATGAGAATGGTTCCCATAAGTCTTTTCGGGTATCTATGGGTTAAAGGCAAAGTGTGTTAATAAGCATTCCTGTAAAACGTGAAAATGACCTTTGAAAAAACAATAACCTCC
>JAWSUV010000025.1:0-11126 GCA_033549305.1 Bacillota bacterium
AAACTGGCTTGGTTTCGTTTCTTCTTTTCTGCTGTTCAGTTTTCAAAGAACGTTAAAGCCGCTTTTCGCTTTGGGCTTCTGTCCGCAAAGCGTTTTCAGCGGCCTAATCAATATACCATTTTTGCAATTATGTGTCAACCTGTTGAATAAAATTTGTCTTGTTATTTCTGCCAAATGCATCACTTATTTTTTATTTCCTTTATATGGCGCATATAATGTATACCCATCTTAATGAATCTTAACAGTAGAAACGCAATAAATTAAAAACATTTTCTTTGTGCCGAAATGACCCGTAGATTCTGTTCGCTTTGTTTGTCCCCTTTACAGATCCTTGTGATTCAGATAAGATAGTGACAGAGGCAGAGTAGACATTATGCGTTAAGTGTTGAGGGATGGGAAGTAGCTCTCAAACGAAGAATGACACGATTCGCGATATAATGTTGCATCCGCTGCCACATTTGAGAAGCTAGTGCTGCTTTTACTTCTTTCTCTGATGTGGGGTCAACGTCTCACTACAGTGAAAGGAGGTGCGTGTATATGACACAATCCAGCAGGTTTCATCTTTCGACAAAAGCATTGGTATTAGCATCTTTTTTTGTCGGCATAAATATTGTTCTATCCCGGGTGGGGGCTATTATGCTGTTTAATAACAGTGTCCGCCTCAGCTTTGGCAATATTCCCTTAATTCTTTCCGGGTTATTGCTTGGTCCAGCGGCTGGCTTGATGACGGGTATTGTCAGTGATATTCTTGGATTTCTCATCAATTCCCATGGTGGTGCTTATCACCCAGGATTTACTCTCAGCGCAGGGTTAACCGGGTTGATTCCGGGATTGATTATGGTTTGGAGTCTGCGAAACAGAAAAAGCCGATTTTCATTATCAAATGTAATCCTGGCAAATATCCTCATCTATTTGTTGATCTCTGGGCTGTTAAACACCTATTGGCTGACACATTTACTTGGCACTGGGTTTTGGGTGCTCTTTCCAGCTCGCCTTGCCAGTCATGGGATTATCACTGTCGTCAACACAGCCTTGACTTATGCGCTGATCAAAAGTTTTCAACGTTCAAATCTGGTCCCGGATAGTATTTATCATTAATATATTTTCGTGCCGACTCAGCGGTTACAGTGTTAATACTACGCTCCCCTTTTAGATTCAACCAGACAGGTTTAGAAGTCTGTTTCCAGAAGGGGAGCATTTCTCGGTCCATTTAGCAGTGGAAATCAATCACGCCGCTGAGGCTCTCTCATGAACGCTGACTGTCGCGAACCTGCTTCAGGATCCACTGCATTAATGATGGATCCCGAAAATGAGCCGGATCACAGCGCCAACGCCAATTATTCTTGCCAATGGTTCCCGGATAGTTCATCCGCGCCTCTGTTCCCAGACATAAATAGTCCTGCATGGGTATGATCACTGCACCGGCATTGGTATTCAATAGAAGAACGATCAATTGACGGCATGCCTCATCGATGGATCCTGCAGCATTGATATGATGATAATGCTTTAGATTTTGCCGAATTCCATGATCCGTCCTGGCTCGATCCGCCACCCATCCTGCCAATGTATCATTATCATGGGTGCCAGTATAAGCGAACGTGTTTTTTTCATAGTGGGCTGGTCTTTCTTTTCTCTTCAGTTTTCGATTAAAGGAAAACTGAAGAATTTTCATGCCCGGAAATCCAAATTGTTTTTTAAGCGCCTCAACTTCGGGCGTAATCACCCCAAGATCTTCGGCAATAAACGGCAGCAGGCCCAAGTGCTTCTCCAGCGAATGAAACAGAGCTTCACCCGGAGCTTTTACCCACCGTCCTTTAACGGCGGTCGGTTCACTGGCATCAATTTCCCAGTATGCTTCAAATCCCCGAAAATGATCAATGCGAATGATATCAACACATTCCAGCAAATGCTGAATTCGTTGCCGCCACCATGAAAAGTCGGTTTTAGCCATGCGATTCCATTGGTAATGTGGGTTCCCCCACCGCTGGCCTGTTTTCGAAAAATAATCTGGTGGTACGCCTGCAACCACTGTTGGAACTCCCTTCGAATTCAGCTGGAACAGATGCTGGTTTGCCCAAACATCTGCGCTGTCATGCGCTACAAAAATAGGAAGATCTCCAATGATCTGAATTCCCGATTGCTTGTACCGGCGCTGCATCTTCTGCCACTGTCCCCAAAAAAGATATTGTAAAAAAGCCACATAGGCCAGCTGCTCTTTCATCTCAGTATCAATCGACAGCAACGACTCCCCGTTTCTGCTGCGCAGTGCTTCCGGCCATTCATGCCATGGCTTTTGCTGATGCATTTCTTTGATGACTGCAAACCGACAGTAGTCAAGCAACCAGTGGTTGTTCTTCTGATGAAACTGCTCATATTCCGCCGGAATGGGACGTCTTTGAAACTCTTGAAAGGCTTTCTTAAAGAGACCTGATTTCCATTCTCTTACTGTGTTAAACTCCAAATAATCTTTCTGGAAATCTGGCTTATGCTTAATCAGTTCCGGTGTAACCAGTCCTTCTGCCAGTAACTCGTCCGGCGAAATCCACAATTCATTCCCAGCAAAAGCCGAAAAGCTCTGATAAGGAGATTCGCCGTAGCCAACCGGATGCAGTGGCAGAATCTGCCAGAAGTACTGTTCTGTTTCTTTAAGGAAAGGCAGGAGGTATTCAGTGGCGGCTCTCATGTCTCCCACGCCATAGGGCGAAGGCAATGATGTAACATGCATCAACAACCCGGCATTCTTGTTTAACCTCATCATCCACCCTCCGATTTCATTTATGGGATCTGTCAGCCGGCTTCACTCACCAGCAACAGTTCTATGCTTGATCCGAGTAGTTTGAGAGCGTCCTGACGCTTATTGTTAATCAATCATCCATCACATCCATACAGATCTCGGCAATATTCCCGCACCATCCGCGACGCGGAAAAGGCTTCCTGGGTGTCCTCAATGCTTCGCACCATCATATTGCACCACTTGTCTGGATGATTCTCAAAAGTCGGCAGGACTTCTTCCGTCAATATCTGGTAGAGTGACAGCGCATCCCGCCGGTCCTGCTCTTTCTCAGATCCGGGTACCTGATCATCACCAATGGCCCAACCATTCTCTCCATGGCGGCATGCTTCAGGCCACCAGCCGTCTAAAACACTTAGATTCAAGACCCCGTTCATTGCTGCTTTCATGCCCGATGTCCCACAGGCTTCTTTTGGACGTCGCGGATTATTCAGCCACACATCACATCCCCGGGTCATCAATGCTCCCCATGCCATATCGTAATTTTCAAGGAAGACTACTGATTCGGGATAGCTTTTTTGTTCTTTTGCCACTCGTTCCAGGATCGCTTTTCCTTTCGCATCCATGGGATGCGCTTTCCCTGAGAAGACAAGCTGCAGTCTCTTTGATTTTAACAACGGAGCGATGATCTCAGGTTGACTGAAGATCAGATCACTCCTTTTGTATGGTGCCGCCCGCCGGGCAAACCCGATGATCAGTGCATTCGGGTCAAGAGCTACACCTGTTCTTTCTTGTATCGCTTTAATAAGATTCTTCTTATTATCCTGATGTACACGCCGGATTAATGCAACATCCAATAGAGGTGTAACCAGCCGGGGATCCATCCAGGTAGGTCCGTGTACACCATTGGTTATGTTGATGAGCGGAGCTTTGCCTTTTGTCTGGCGCCACATTGCACGCGTTGTTTCAAGGTGGAGTGCTGCAACCGAATTCGCTTTTCTGGCCAGTCGCAATCCAGCCACTGTCATATTAAAGGGAGTACCACCAATTTCGGCTAATTGCTCAATTGTAAGGCCCTGATTTGCTCCCATGTAGCGCAGACGGCTAATCGGATGAGATTCATTTCCTTCCGGAATGGGTGTGTGAGTTGTAAAAACAATTTTATGACGAATTTTTTTCCAGGCATCATAAAAATTCCTGCCTTTTGCCATCTCTTCACGAATTAGTGCGATACCCGCCAATACGGCATGTCCTTCATTGAAATGATACGTGTCCACCTGAACTTCCAATGCGCGCAACGCTTTCACACCGCCGACACCGAGAACCATCTCCTGAGCAACCCTTTCTTCCTCCGTTCCACCATAGAGCTGCCGTGTCACCCAGTGATAAGCCGATCCCGGAACATTTGTATCCAGAAGATACAAAGGCACATTGCCATACCGGTCAAGCTTCCATACTTTTACTGGTACCTGATCTTCTCGAATTGTCACCTCAACCACGACACCTGTGTCCTCAAGATCAGTATAATCAACATTTCGATAACAGTCCATGATAGTACCTGATTCTGATATAAGTTGTTCCACATATCCCTGATACCACTTAATCCCAACAGCCACCAATGGAACCCCTTCATCCTTTGCTGCCTTTAAGTGGTCCCCTGCCAGAATTCCCAATCCTCCAGAGTAGGTTTTAACGGACGATTCCAATCCATACTCCATGCAAAAGTAAGCGATGGTTTGCGTTTTTTTCATCACGTTTTCTTCCTTTCGAATGATCTTTTTCAGCGAATCCAGGATAAAAGCCACCCCATTCCCACCATAATGGTCAATGGTGGAAGCATCATAATCATCATTTTACCTATTCGAGCCTGGTAAAACTCAGCGGTCAATACCAGGCACAGATGCATGGGGGACAACATTAGTCCGGCAAATCCGCTGACATAAGCCAGTGCCATTAATGGTAAATCCACCTCAGGGGTCATGCCCAGCAGAATCGGAAAAGTAATGGCAACGTATGCCTGCGACATGCCTGTGAGAAAAGCAACAAGAAAGGGAATGAGTATCGTCAACACAGTCACCGGTATGCCTTGTGCTGTGAAAATGGTCACCAGCGAATCAACCGCTCCCGTTGCTTCAAGCATATTTTTGAAAACCATAATCCCGAAAAGAATCAGTAGAATTTTTATAGAAACCGATTCTTTTAACAGTTTGACCCATTCAGAAGGCAGGACTTTTAGTAAAAGCGTCATCGGCAGAATCACCAGTGTCAGTGCCGCAGCCAACGGCAAATGGGCTGCGAAGAAGAGCAGCAAAACAACCACGATGGGCAGAATGCCTCGCATCAGATCTCCCCATAAGGATGTCGAAGCCTCTGGTGCAACTACCGTGAAGGCTGTTGTTGATGCGGGAATGTCTTCACAGTTTTTCATTTGATAAACCAGGTAGGGTATCCCCAATAGTATCGCTAACAGTGTAAATGGATAAGTGTTCCGAATAAAACGTGCCATTTCAACGCCCATAATTTCTGATGCAATAATCATGGCCGGATAAAGCGGCAGTACGCACTCCCAGACATGGCGGTACCAAAAATTGATGACTCCTTTTCTTTCAGCGCTCAGGGGATGATCTCCACAGGCGCTGGACACCATTGGTGCTGAAAAAAGTGCTCCGCCTGCTGATGGAAGTAACCCCATAAATGCCGGTGGTAACGGCATCACTACCCGGTAATCTTTAAACAGAATTTTAAGAGATACCACCAGTTTTTCCAAGAGCTTTTTCTGCCGCATCAGGTTTTCCAGAACCATAATAAGCAGCAATGCCAATGCAGTATGAAGCGTTGATGGGTGACTCACCGTTATTAAGAATACGGTAAACGTTTCATGCATTGACATACCAAACAGCAATGACAGTAAAATGGTTCCGCTTCCCATCACTGCAGCCATATGTATATGTCTGCGTAACATAATGATCAGCAGCACCAATACCAGGATAATTTTAACCACATCCACAGAGATTCTCTCCTTTATTTTCAGCAATCATTTGTCTTCGTGTCATTGTATCATGGAAGCGGAAACCCTGTCATGTTTTCATGGTGAATAAAGGTCAAAAAAAAGGAACAGGATCCATTGAATTCATCAATAAATCCTGTCAACTGCAGAGACCTCTTCTGTTGCCTTTATATTCAGTTGTATCGATGTTGTTATCGTGGATAGCACATACCTCCTGACTTCTCAGTTAGGATCAAAAAACATTTGTTTCATTGATGGTGCTTTAAACCAGATATGCGTTTGCCGTCATGTTCAGGAAGTGACGTTCTACCATTTTTCTTGTTTGCGAATGTCAACTCGCATCTTGGGACGTCTCTGCAGTTAAAGTCTTGGTCGGCAGGCTCCCGACCGTCTTTCCTTGTCTATATCATACCACAACTGATAGTATTTAATCAATCATTTTTTTATCTAATTTCAGAATCTTCAAGCTTTGCTTCGGCCTTTTCCCAATAGCTCTGAGCAACAAACCGCAAAATGAATGTTCTAGAATAATGCATGTATCCTTCCCTTAAAATCCCAGTAAGATCGTTAAAATGATACCCGTTCCTGCAGCCCAGGTATAAAAAGAAAAGTAAAACAAGCGCTCCCGCTTAATTAGATTGATTAATGTTCGAATCGCAAAGATCCCGGCCACAAATGAGGCAGCAATACCTGCTATCAGCACCGGAAAAGTCACATCTCCCATACCAAAAGCCATGGCTTCTTTGGTTTCCAGAATGGTAGCTGCCAAAATCGCCGGGAATGACAGGAGGAAAGAGTACCGGGTAGCCGTTTCTTTATTAATCCCCTGCAATAGAGCTCCTGCAATGGTAGCCCCTGATCGGGAAATACCCGGCGTAATGGCAAAACCCTGAAACACACCGACTGTCAACGCATTCTTCCAGGTCATCCTTGAAAGCGGTTTCAACTCATTGGATTTCTTGCGCTGAGAACGTTCAGCAAACCAGAGCAGTGATCCTGTAATGATCAGCGAAAAACCAATGACCAGCCTGGATGTGTAAAACGACGCAAAGACGTCCTTCAGCAACAACCCCATGATGCCGGTGGGAATGGTTCCAACAATAATGAATACACCCAATCGACGGTATTCATTCTCAAGGCCGGCGCCTTTCTTGTTCAATAGATCGGCACACATTTTGATGCATTCAGTGACAATATGGGTCAGATCTGTCCAGTAGACGACCAATACCGAAAACAGCGTCCCCACGTGGAGCATCACAGTTAAAAAAAAGATCCGATCTTCCGAGATTCGCAACAACAGTTGCGTGATCGCAAGGTGTCCAGAACTACTTACCGGCAGGAATTCAGTCAGTCCCTGGACAATCCCAAGAATAATGGCTTGTAAGACAGTCACAGTGTCTCCTCCTTAATGCATTTACAAATATTTGCTCCCTCAATCATCAGGATTATTCAGTCGAAATAAAAGTTATCCAGCATTGCCGTGTGCGCGGTCCGTCAAATTCACAAAAGTAAACCCCTTGCCAGGTTCCCCGCCTGAGTTTCCCGGATTGTACTAACAGTGATACTGAGCATCCCATCAGGCTCGCCTTCAGATGAGCGGCACTGTTTCCTTCTCTGTGCCTATAGGAACTCTTCCAGGGCACCAGATGATTCAGCGTATTGATCAAATCCGTCAACACATCCGGATCAGCGTTTTCGTTTACAGTCACACCTGCCGTTGTATGGGGAACAAAAACAGTTACAACGCCCGTATTCCACTGCAGTTCTGAAATATATTTTTCCAGTTGCTCTGTGATTTCTATCCATTGATCCCGCTGGCAGCTTGTGATGGTCAATGAGATCATTTCATCCCCTCCGTTCCATCTCATTTGCCTGGACCCTTAAATGGCAGCAGGCAACCATCAGATAATATTTCATTCCAATTCTTCTTTTTTCTATTAGGGTGTCCCGCTGCACATAAAGGTCTACGTCAAAATATGTCTGCAGCATTTCCAGGAACTCGTTCTCGGTATATTGATGCACATGATATGGACAGCTGCAGGGCTTCCCTTTTCCTTTGCCAAAAGGCGTGGAAATAATGAGTTTCCCTTTTGGCTTGAGCATACGAATAATATTACTGATAACTGCCGCCTCTTCTTTCATGTGCTCGATCACTTCAAAACAGATAATGGTATCAAATTGGCCCAGTTGTGCAGGAAGTGTGGCATCCCGTATATCGGCAACTCTAAAATCAGCCCTTCGATACCCATACATATCGCGGGCATATTCAATACTTTCCGCATCGATGTCAACCCCCACCACTTGACTGATCTCATCAGCCTCCTGCGAGTCCAGCAAAATCTCTGTTCCATAACCCACACCACAGCCTAAATCCAGTATTCTTCCCCGGGCTGTTTTCGCTGCAAATTCGTAACGGGCTATATGTTCTTTTAAGAGTCCATTCCGGGGATTCACCAACTCAGGAACCATCCGTTCGCCCGTGTATTTCATTTTTCCCACTTGTCTTCCTTCCTTTCATCAGTTACTCATGTCCGGCTGAATTGAGTGTAACATCCTGCACTCATTCCATCAACCTTATTTATCCATCTCTTCCTCCACACTATACACCCAGGCATTATCGCATTGTCCTGCTTACTTTGCCTTTTAGTCACATAACCTTTATAATGATGTCAGAGCAAGCAATCATCCCATAACACACATGCGTGGAGATATTCCAAGGCATTGTGCAACCTGTGAGGAGGAGAAAAATGAGTGATCAGGGTTATATTCAGGTATATACAGGTAACGGAAAAGGGAAAACGACAGCGTCTCTTGGATTGGCGCTGCGAGCCATATGTGCTGGAAAAAAAGTGTTCATCGGCCAATTTATCAAGGGAATGGAATATAGTGAACTGAAAGCTGTCAATTGGCTTCCGAACCTTACAATCGAGCAGTTTGGCCGCGACTGTTTTATACGCAACAAGCCCACCGAGGAAGATTTGATCATCGCTGCCAAAGGACTTTCACGATCACGACAAGTGTTATTGTCCGGCAAATTTGATATGGTTATATTGGATGAGATCAACGTTGCCCTTTACTTCCAACTGTTTTCGGAGGAATCTGTCCTTCAGCTGATGGGCGAAAAGCCGCAGAATGTCGAGTTGATAATGACTGGTCGGTATGCTCCTGAATCAATCATCCAACAGGCTGATTTGGTCACTGAAATGCGCGAAATCAAGCACTACTATCAGCAAGGAGTTCAGGCACGCAAGGGAATTGAAAACTGACAGTAAAAAGCAGCCCTTCGTTGGGGGGCTGCTTCTCTTTTATCGTTTTGAGAATTGTGGTGCGCGTCGTGCTTTCTTAAGACCGTATTTTTTACGTTCAACCATTCTGGCATCACGTGTCAAAAATCCGGCTTTTTTCAGAATATCTTTCAGTTCACCGTCCGCCTTAACCAGTGCACGAGATATGCCATGCCTCAGAGCACCCGACTGTCCGGTTGAACCGCCCCCCTGGACTTTTGCCAGCACATCATATTTGTTCAATGTGTTGGTGATCGTTAAAGGACTTTTCACTTCTCTGCGCAATGTTTCATAATCCAGGTATTCCTCAATATCTTTATCGTTAATGGTAATTTTTCCCTGTCCGGGTACCAATCGCACTCTTGCAACTGAGGTTTTACGTCGTCCCGTTCCCCAATAAACAACATTTGACATAGTATTCGCTCCTTTCCTGAAAAATGACTACAGTTCCAGCTTTTCAGGTTTTTGTGCCTGATGCTGATGTTCAGTGCCGGCATAAACTTTTAATTTCTTGTACATTTGCCGACCCAGTCGGGATTTAGGCAGCATCCCTTTCACGGAATGCTCTATGAGCCTCTCCGGTTGTTTCTGCAGTACCGTTCTCAGGGAAACCTTCTTCTGCCCGCCGGGATAGCCGGTATGACGCACATGAAATTCCTGATCCCACTTATTCCCAGTCAGAACAACTTTGTCCGCATTCACAACGATCACATAATCACCTGTGTCCACATGACTTGTGTATTCAGGCTTGTGTTTACCCATTAGGATCATAGCGATTTTTGTCGATAGACGACCAAGCGTTTTTCCTTCAGCATCAACGACAAACCATTTTTTATCCAGATCATTTGGTTTTGCCATATATGACTTCATTGTTATACCTCCCTTATCAACTGCCAGTGCACTTCGAAAAATTGTGATGATCTATCCTGAAAGACCCGGGGCGGGATCTTCATAGACACACTCCCATATTTTAATACAATGTGCCGGGCGTGTCAATACTGTTTTTCGCGTTTAGAGCTGGTTCCTCTGATTTTTCGCTTTCACAGCACCATTACTCATTGATTTCTCCGCTGTCATACGTGTTGAAGCGCAATGGCTTTCAATCATGCTATCTACAGGCAGCTCAATTTCTTGATAATACACCCTGTCAAGGAATAAGCCCTGTGGCGGCGCCACTAATCTTTGGCCGGAATCACCTTTATGGTGGATTCGTGTGTAAATGTCTTTGGTGGATTGCTTGCCAAAGCCCACCTGTATAACTGCAGCTACCATCATTCGCACCATTTTATAGAGAAATCCATTGCCCCGAAAAACAAGCCAGACTGACCGCCCATCAGAACAGAGATCTGTACTCCAGATCGTTCTTACCGTGTTCTTCACATCACTGTTGGCTGACCGGAAAGCCGAAAAATCATGCGTTCCCTGAAATGAAACCAATGCCTGCTTCATCATTTCAACATCAGGTTGTTGTCGAATATGCCAGGCATATTGACTCATCAGGGGGCTTCTGTGAGGATGAATGTACAACTGATAGCTGTATTGTTTTCCAATCGCACTGTAGCGCGCATGAAATGTTTTATCCTCTTCGCTGGCCTCCACCACTGCAATATCCTCTGGCAGATGAGCATTAAGTGCATATGCCCATCGTTCTGGAGGGATGCTGCTCTCAGTGGCAAAACTGGCACACTGACCACGTGCATGGACGCCTGCATCTGTGCGTCCGGCCCCATGGATAGTAACCTTTTCTCCCGTTAATGCATGAACTGCTTCCATCAGTTTTTGCTGTATGCTCATTCCATTAGGCTGTATTTGCCAGCCGCAGTAATGAGTGCCCTGATACTCCAGAAAGATTCGAATTGTACGCAACTGACAACGCCTCCCAGTGTTGAGTGATTATCGCATGCGCAGCCAGATCATCACACCAAGATAAGCAAAAATGATAAAGAGGATAAAGCCGTCCATCGGCTGCCATTTTAACGCCTTCATTCTCGTGCGGTTCTCGCCGCCTCGATAGCAGCGAGCTTCCATCGCCATGGCCAGATCGTCAGCCCTTCGGAATGAACTGATAAACAATGGAACTAATAGGGGAACAAGGCTCTGGGCT
>JAWSUV010000025.1:11136-14980 GCA_033549305.1 Bacillota bacterium
TAAGATTTCCACTTTCGAAGTCAGCTCCCCGAGCCATCTGTGCTTTCATGATCTTGTCTGTCTCCTCCAACAGAGTTGGAATGAAGCGCAGCGCGATAGTCATCATCATAGCCAGCTCATGGGCTGGTACACGAATTCGTTTCAGCGGATTTAACAGCTGTTCAATTCCGTCTGTCAATGTAATGGGCGAGGTTGTCAATGTCAGCATCGAGGTGCCAATAATCAGGAAGATCAGCCGCATAGCCATAAAAACACCCTGTCGCAGACCTTGCCAGGTCATTGTAATAGGTCCAAGTGCAAAGAATACATCACCACCTGTCATTAACAGGTTAATGATAAAAGTGACCATAATCAGCACCATTAATGGTCTGAGTCCTTTAATAACGTATCGCACGGGCACCTTCGACCCCAGAATGGTCACCAGCAACAGGGTAATCACCACGAGATAAGCGTCAAAATCCCGGATCATGAAAAGGCCTGCCATAAACACAAAGGTACCAATGATTTTTGTGCGCGGGTCAAGCCGGTGTACCACTGATCCTGTGGGATAATGTTGTCCGATGGTAATGTCTTTAAGCATGTTGTTTCCCTCTTACATATTTCAGGATAGCGGATTTTGCTTCGTCAATCGTAAAAATATCTTCTGGAAGATCACAGCCATGACGATTCATGCTCTTCATAAGATGGGTAATCTGCGGTACTCCCAGACCAATGGCTTCCAGATATTCTGCTTGGCGGAAAATTTCACGCGGTGTTCCGCTAAAAGCGATAGTACCCTGATGCATCACAATGATTCGATCAACCAGACGCCCGATATCCTCCATGCTGTGAGATACCAAGATGACGGTGATTCGCTGTTGCTGGTGAAGCAGCTTTATCTGTTCGAGAATCTCATCACGGCCTCGGGGATCTAGGCTAGCAGTCGGTTCATCCAGAATCAGGATATCAGGTTTCATTGCCAGAACTCCCGCAATGGCGACTCGTCGACGTTGTCCGCTGCTCAAATCAAAAGGAGATCGGTCTTTTAAATCTTCATAGGGCAATTTTACCATTTCCATGGCTTCTTTGACCCGCTGACGGATGACCTCTTCTTTAAGCCCCAGGTTCCCCGGGCCAAAGGCAATGTCTTTTTCAATAGTCTCCTCAAACAGTTGGTATTCAGGATACTGAAAAACCAATCCTACCTTTTTTCGAATATCTTTCAACTTAAAACCAGGTCGAGTGATGTCAGTGCCGTCGATCCAGATGTGTCCGGTTGTTGGCTTTAAAAGCCCGTTCAAATGCTGTATCAATGTTGATTTTCCTGAGCCTGTATGACCGATGAGCCCTAAGAACTCTCCGGTTTCAACGGTTAATGTCACATCTTTTAAAGCATCCGTTTCGAAAGGACTCCCTGGATTATACGTATGGGTTAAGTGTTCGATTTTAATTGGCATAAGTAAGTCACCATCTCTTCCACAGTTAGAACATCGACCGGTAGTTGGATGCCTTCTTTTCGCAGTTCCGCTGCCAATTCTGTCATCTGGGGTACATCCAGGCCCAATGCCTTCAACTCGTCCACCCGGGCGAAGATTTCACGAGGTGTTCCCTGCATGACCAGCCGACCGTCCTCCATCACTGCTACACGGTGTGCATCTACAGCTTCTTCCATAAAATGGGTAATATGAATTACCGTGATGCCCTCTTCCCGGTTTAACGTTTTAATCGCATCGATCACTTCCCGGCGCCCGGAAGGATCAAGCATTGCCGTTGGTTCATCAAAAATAATACAATCCGGCTTCATAGCAATAACACCAGCAATGGCAATCCGCTGTTTCTGGCCGCCTGACAGCAGGTGTGGTGCTTTAAACCGATATGCCAGCATGTCAACACGTTCAAGAGCAGCTGTTACGCGCCGGCCGATTTCATCAGGTGCAATGCCCAGATTTTCCGGTCCGAATGCCACATCTTCTTCAACTATCGTCGCCACAATTTGATTGTCGGGATTCTGAAATACCATTCCTGCCGTCTGTCGAATAGCCCAAAGCATTTCAGGATCACGGGTATCCATTCCAGCCACTTGCACTTCACCGGAGGTTGGCAAAAGAAGAGCGTTCATATGTTTTGCCAGAGTTGATTTTCCTGATCCATTATGCCCGATGATCACAATATGTTCTCCTTTGCGGACTTCCAGATCCACATCCGTTAGAGCAATCAGATCAGTATCATCCACATTTTTATATTCGAATTTTAAGTGTTTGATTTGAATGATCGGTTTGCTGTTCATAAATCAATCTCCTACTCGGCTAAAATGATGGTTTAGGTAGATCTTAAACCATACAGATTTTCAATACCCTAAAAAAACAGGGACTAAGCATGATGACTTAATCCCGAGTAGGCTGTTACACCAGTTCAAGCAATACCATTTCTGCACCATCACCCTTGCGGGGTTCCAGCCGGAGAATACGAGTGTAGCCTCCGTTGCGCTCCTGATATTTGGGCGCAATTTCATCAAACAGGTTTTTGACGACTGTTTCTTCAGTAAGGAATGCCAATGCTTGCCGTCGCGCGTGTAAGTCTCCCCTTTTCCCAAGGGTGATCATTTTTTCAGCCAATCTTCTGGCTTCCTTTGCCCGCGTGACAGTCGTTTGAATTTTCCCGTGTTTCAACAGGCTGGTTACCTGGTTTCGAAGCATTAGACCGCGATGAGCACTGACGAGCCCCAGTTTTCTATATCCTGCCATGCCATTTCCCTCCTAACAATACGATATTGGATCTGTGATCCGGATTATTCATCTTTGGATTTGAGTCCCAGACCGAGTGCGCTTAGTTTTTTCTGAACTTCTTCAAGCGATTTTTTGCCTAAATTTCGGACTTTCATCATTTCTTCTTCATTCTTTTGGGTCAGTTCTTCCACCGTGTTAATCCCTGCGCGTTTCAGGCAGTTGTATGAACGTACGGAAAGATCAAGTTCCTCAATGGTCATTTCCAGCACTTTCTCTTTTTCGTCGTCTTCCTTTTGAACCATGATTTCCACGTCACTTACATGCTCCGTGAGATTAATAAAGAGATTTAGATGCTCCGTCATTACTTTCGCAGACAATGAAAGTGCTTCATCCGGTTTAATGCTTCCATCAGTATACACTTCCATCGTCAGTTTGTCATAGTCCGTCATTTGACCGACACGGGTATTGCCAACAGTGTAGCTGACTTTCTTAACAGGGGTAAATACAGAGTCCACCGGAATCACCCCTATGGGCATAGATGGTGTTTTGTTGCTTTCTGCTGCTACATAGCCGCGACCCTGGAACACATTCATTTCCATGTGTAACCGCGCGCCGGCAGCAAGTGTGGCAATGAGCATTTCCGGATTTAGAATCTCCACATCCGCATCTGCAATAATGTCGCCAGCCGTGACTTTTCCTTCTCCCTCAGCTTCAATACGCAGCGTTTTTGGTTCAGATCCATAGACTCGAATCGAAAGATCTTTAATGTTCAGAATGATTTCAGTTATGTCTTCCTTAACGCCGTCGATATTATCAAATTCATGCAGAATCCCTTCAATATGCACCGATGTCACTGCCGCTCCCGGTAAGGAGGAAAGCATGATCCGCCGCATGGAGTTGCCTAGAGTAGTCCCATAGCCCCGTTCAAGTGGCTCAACTACAAACTTTCCATACATATTGTCTTCACTGATCTCCACGACTTCGATTTTCGGTTTTTCCATTTCGATCATTCGAATAGTTCCCTCCTTTAGATTCCCGTTTCATCCTGGTTTGTTGAGGGGATCAGAATCCGTTTATAACAGATTATTTGGAGTACAGCTCAACAATCAGATTCTCGGAAATCGGCAGGTCAATGTCTT
>JAWSUV010000025.1:14990-29535 GCA_033549305.1 Bacillota bacterium
GCATGGAGACTACTTTTCCCTGCAGTTTTTCAAGATCAGCGGATAGCCACTCAGGCGCGTTGCCCTTCGCTTCTTCAACCTGCGCCTTGAACTTGGGCAGTCCTTTGGATCGCTCAGATGCGGCGATCTCATCACCAACAGACACCAGGTAGGATGGAATGTCGACTTTTTTCCCATTTACCAGAAAATGGCCATGAACAACCAACTGTCTGGCTTGGGCACGTGAAGCTGCAAACCCCAGTCGATAGACGACGTTGTCCAGTCTGGTTTCCAGAATACGCAACAAATTTTCACCAGTGATTCCTTTCTGATGATCAGCCATTTCATAATAATTCCTGAACTGGGTTTCCAGAACGCCATAATGCCGCTTGGCTTTTTGTTTTTCGCGCAACTGAATACCATAGTTAGATAATTTCTTACGGCTTGTCCCATGTTGGCCTGGCGCCATGTTGCGTTTATTAATCGCACATTTATCAGTATAGCACCGATCACCCTTTAAATATAGTTTCATGCCTTCTCGGCGGCACAATCTGCACACCGCTTCGGTATATCTTGCCATCGGTTAATGACACCTCCCTCAATTGATTACACTCTTCTACGTTTAGGCGGTCTGCAGCCATTGTGTGGAATAGGTGTTTCATCCTTGATCATGCTGACTTCCAAACCTGCTGCCTGCAGTGAACGGATGGCTGCTTCACGACCCGCTCCGGGTCCTCTCACAAACACTTCGACAGTCTTCAATCCATGATCCATTGCCGCTTTCGCTGCTGATTCAGCTGCCATCTGGGCAGCATAAGGTGTGGACTTTCTGGATCCTCTAAAACCCAGTTGCCCTGCGCTAGCCCATGAGATGGTGTTTCCGCTGGTGTCTGTTAGCGTAATGATTGAGTTATTAAAAGTGGACTGGATATGTGCCTGACCACGTTCAATGTTTTTTCGTTCTCTTTTTCTACGGGTGACTTTTTTACGAACTGCTTTTGCCATTCACGCTTCCCTCCTTATTAAACTATTTCTTCTTTTTACGCCCAACAGTTTTCTTCGGCCCTTTTCGGGTCCGGGCATTGGTCTTTGTCTTCTGACCGTGCACTGGCAGCCCTTTAATGTGTCGAATGCCACGATAGCATCGAATTTCTTTCAGTCGCTTAATATTAAGTGCAATTTCCCTGCGCAAATCACCTTCAACATGATGGTCCGCATCAATTGTTTTTCGAAGTGCACTCACTTCTTCTTCAGTCAAGTCTTTAATGCGGGTATCCGGGTTATGCCGCAGCTTGCCAGAATTTTATTGGATGTGTTGCGCCCGATCCCAAAAATATAGGTCAAACCAATTTCTACGCGTTTGTCTCTGGGTAAGTCTACACCAGCAATACGTGCCATTAACAAATACACCTCCTGGATCGTCTCAATTAAATAGAATCATCACATACATCTTTGTGACGGATGTGGTTGCGGAAATCGTGTTTCCGCTCTATGTCACAGGGAATCAGAAATTCCTGATACAGCCGCTCCCTGAAATCCAATGGGTTTATCCTTGTTTTTGTTTGTGCTTGGCGTTTTGGCAAATCACCATCACTTTACCTCTGCGGCGGATCACCTGACATTTTTCGCAGATTGGCTTTACAGAAGCTCGAACTTTCAAACTAATCCCTCCTTCTTCAGTGTTCACTTTGGGGCCAGCCGGTTATTTTTTCCTCCAGGTGATTCTTCCCCTTTTTAAGTCATAGGGAGACAGTTCCACAGTCACCTGATCACCCGGAAGAATTCGGATAAAATGCATCCGCAGTTTTCCGGAGATATGTGCCAGTATTTCATGGCCGTTTTCCAACTGAACAATAAACATAGCGTTCGGCAAAGCTTCTTTGACGATACCTTCAACTTCAATAACATCTTTCTTTGACATGCAGCCATCACCCTCCATTCGCACCCGGCTTATCTTCCGTCAGTCGTTCCAGTTCAACTCTAATCAGGGCATTGTTCATTTTCTTCTCTAATGTGATCCGCTGACGGATCTCTTCAGAGACCAGACCTTCCGAAACGAAATGCTTTCGTTTTTTCTTTTTGGGCTTATCTAGTCGACGCAGTCTTCCATCAACCAGCAGAGCATATTCGTCATCCAACACATCAATGAGCACCATGCAGCGCCCTTTGTCTCTGCCCTGAATGGACCTGACAATCTGCCCAATTTGAAGCGGTTCCTGTTTCACAATGTCACCTCTTTATCCGGCATCTCCGGACGTTAGGATTTCCGGATCACCGTCAGTAATGGCAATCGTATGCTCATAGTGAGCAGACATTTTGCCATCGCTCGTCACCACTGTCCAGCCATCTGAAAGCACTTTTACTTGATATGCGCCTTCATTGATCATCGGTTCAATAGCCAGTACCATACCGGCCTTTAACCGCGGTCCTTTCCCAGGCTGGCCGTAATTTGGGATCTGAGGGTCTTCGTGCATGGCCGTACCAATACCATGTCCAACGTAGTTCCTGACAACAGAAAATCCTGCTGCTTCTGCACACTGCTGGATGGCGTGAGACACGTCCGAGAGCCGCTGTCCTTCACGAGCAAACTGAATTCCCTCATAGAAGCTTTGCCTGGTGATGTCAATGAGTTGTTGTGCCTGGGTACTGATTTTTCCCACCGGATAGGTTTTGGCAGCATCCGCAAAGTACCCATTCAACTGAACGCCCGTATCAATACTGATGATATCTCCTTCCAAAAGCTGTACCAATCCAGGTATTCCATGAACAACCTGATGATTGACGGAACTGCAGATGGAAGCAGGAAAACCGCCATAGCCCTTGAATGCCGGAATGGATCCCCGTGCTCGAATAAGTCTTTCAGCAGCTTGATCCAGTTCAAATGTTGTGATACCTGGCCGAACAAGCCCTTTCATGAGTTCATGGATCTCCGCGACTATGATGCCTGCCTGGCGCATCAGTTGAATTTCCTGCTGCGATCGGATGTTTATCATGATTAAGCGCCCTTCAGAGCGTTAAAAATAGATGCGCTGACCTGATCAATCGGTTGTTCACCGTCTATGGTCACCAGCAGATTTCTTGAATCATAAAAGTCGATCAAAGGTGCCGTTTCCTGTTCATAAACCTGAATTCTTTTCTCAGCGGTTTCCCGCTGGTCATCTTTTCGCTGAATAACTTCACCGCCGCAAACATCGCAAACGCCTTTTTTTGCTGTAGGTTTGAAACTGACGTGATATGTTGCTCCACACTTTTGACAGACACGTCGACCCACAGCACGCTCAATAAGCACTTCTTTAGCCACCTGAATATTGATGACTTTGTTCAAAATTTGCTGCTGGTCAAGCAAAAAACGCTCCAGTGCTTCAGCCTGTCCCACGGTTCTTGGAAATCCATCCAGTAGAAATCCCGCTAAACAGTCCGGCTGTTTCAAACGGTCCTGGACAATTTCCACCACCAGTTCATCTGGGACCAACAGACCCTGATCAAGATAGCTTTTTGCTTTTTCCCCCAGCGGAGTTTCATGCTTAATATTTGCCCGAAAGATATCACCTGTCGAGATTTGTGGTATTTGGTAAGTATCTATGAGTGACTGTGCTTGTGTTCCTTTTCCTGCATTGGGTGGACCCAGCAGTATCAGTCTCATCTCATCATCTCCTATGGAGTTCCTTGCTTGCTGGCATCTCATCGTTTACTTCAGGAATCCCTGATAATGACGCATCATCATTTGTGCTTCAATCTGTTTGACGGTTTCAAGAGCAACGCCCACGACAATCAGCAATGCCGTACCACCAAATGCCACCGGCATGCCGGTGAGGTTCAGGATAATCATTGGCAGCATTGCTATGGTAGCGAGGAAAACAGCCCCTGCCAAAGTAATCCGGTTAAGTACTTTCGCCAAGTAGTCGGAAGTCGGTTTTCCTGGGCGAATGCCTGGTATAAACCCTCCATTTTTCTTCATGTTGGAAGCAATTTCAACCGGGTTAAACGTAACAGCAGTATAAAAGTAAGTGAAAAAGATAATCAGAAATGCACTTAATAGAGCGTAGATGTAAACGCCCGGGCTTCCGCCTGGTGAAAGCCATTTGGCAATAAAAAGAGCAAACCCGCTATTTTCTCCGACAAAGAAAGCAATTGTCTGGGGAAACGCCAAAATCGACATGGCGAAAATGACTGGGATAACACCCGCTTGGTTGACTTTCAGTGGGATATGGGTGCTTTGACCGCCGTACATCTTGCGACCGACGACCCTTTTTGCATATTGAACCGGGATTTTTCGCTGCCCCTCCTGAATCGCTACAACACCTGCTACAATAAGTAGTGCGACAACCGCGAAAATGGCAAGGGTAATGAAGTGAATTTCTCCCTGTCTTGTCAGCATGAAGGTCCTGTAGACACCGTCTGGGATTCCCGCAACAATCCCTGTAAAGATAAGCAGAGAGATACCGTTACCAATCCCATGTTCGGTGATCTGCTCTCCCAGCCACATTAAGAAAGCTGTTCCTGCTGTCAGTGTTAAAACAACAGTTATAATGCTGAATGTGTCTCGCTGGATCAGCGCTCCACGGAATAATCCAACACTAATCCCCGTGGCCTGAATCAATGCCAGAACCACAGTCCCATACCGGATATACTGTGCAATTTTTTTGCGTCCCTCTTCACCTTCTTTTGAAAGTTCTTCCAGTGCCGGGATGGCGATAGTCAACAACTGCATGATAATCGAAGCGGTGATGTAGGGAGTAATGCTGAGAGCGAAGATGGTCATATTTCCAAACGCTCCACCGGAAAACATGTCAAACATTGACAATAAACCTGCGTTTTGAACGATATTTCGCACATAATCGATGTTAACGCCCGGGACGGGTATCACAGCCCCTAAACGAAAAATCATCAGCATCAGCATGGTGAATGTCATTTTTTTGCGCAGATCCGGGATTTTCCAGGCATTTCTCAGGGTTGTGAGCAATTAAATCACCTCTGCCTTTCCGCCTGCATTTTCGATTTTATCGATGGCGGATTTGGTAAATTTTGCAGCTTTAACCGTCACTTTTTTGTTGAGTTCACCGTCACCCAGCACTTTGAGTCCATCTTTTTCTATCTTTTTGATGGCGCCGATTTCTTTGAGCAGCTCAGCCGTTACTTCAGTCTGGTCCTCAAATCGGTTCAGATCATCCACATTAATGAGGTTGTACTGTTTCTTAAAAATATTGGTGAATCCTCTTTTAGGAATTCGTCTTGCCAAAGGCATCTGGCCGCCTTCAAATCCGATGCGTACCCGGCCGCCGCTTCTGGAACGTTGTCCATCACCGCCTCGTCCGGCGCTTTTTCCAAGACCGGATCCTGTGCCACGCCCTTTTCGCTTTGGCTTATGAACGCTGCCTTTAGCAGGTCTGAGATCATGCAATTTCATGGTTACACCTCCTGTGCTTAAATCTCTTCTACTTCAACCATGTGTTTAACTTTTTCAATCATACCCATCAGAGACGGGGTCATTTCTTTTTCAACCACCTGACCGATTTTTTTCAGTCCGAGGGCCGTCACAGTTTTTCGCTGTTTGGGCAGTCTTCCGATCAGGCTTTTGGTCAGTTTGATTTTCACTGTCGCCATGATTTTCACTCCTAACCCATGATTTCTTCTACGGTTTTACCCCGCAGGCGAGCAACATCTTCAGCCCGTTTTAATTGTTTTAATCCGTCCATCGTGGCATTTACCATGTTTCGGGAGTTGTTTGATCCCAGAGATTTTGCACGAACGTCTTTAAGGCCTGCCAACTCCAATACAGCGCGGACAGGTCCGCCTGCAATAATTCCGGTACCTTCAACAGCCGGCATAATTAACACTTTGCCTGCTCCGAAGTGGCCTTTTACTTCATGGGGGATCGAAGTTCCCAGGATTGGTATTTCAATCATTCTCTTTTTGGCGTCTTCAATGCCCTTACGGATGGCGTCTGGAATTTCCATCGCTTTACCGGATCCAACACCCACATGACCATTTTCATCACCCACAACCACAATGGCCGCAAAACGGAAGTTGCGTCCGCCTTTAACAACTTTAGTGACGCGTCGAATATCAACAACCTGTTCTTTTATGTCAAGTTGTGAAGCATCAATTTGAACTTTCTGCATGGATTCCCCTCCCTCCTAAAACTTCAGTCCGGCTTCGCGTACACCTTCAGCCAGCGCCTTTACGCGGCCGTGATATATATAGCCGCCTCTGTCGAAGGTAATACTTTCAATGCCTTTTTCTTTAGCTCTGTCTCCCACCATTTTACCGACTAGAGCAGCGGCTTCTTTTGATTTGGTTGATTTAACATGCTCTTTAATCGTCTCTTCCATAGAAGAAGCCGAAACCAGCGTAATCCCTTTTGTATCATCAATGACTTGTGCGTAAATATGACTCGAGCTGCGGTAAACATTCAATCTTGGTCTTTCTGCAGAACCGCTGATTTTATTGCGTAAACGCATATGCCTTTTTTTTCGCAAGCTATTCTTGCTGGGCTTATTAAGCAATGTATGACACCCCTTTCAATTACTATTTGCAATGACTATTTACCGGTTTTACCTTCCTTGCGTCGAATGATTTCACCAGCATATCGAACGCCTTTACCTTTATAAGGCTCCGGTTTACGGTAAGCTCTGATTTTGGCAGCATAATTGCCCACCTGTTGTTTATCAATGCCTTTAACAATAATCTCGGTCTGAGTCGGCACTTCCAGGGTAATCCCTTCTGGTTCCGTCAACTCAACAGGATGAGAAAAACCAAGGCTTAGGACAACCCGATTTCCCTGCTTATTGGCACGGTAACCGACGCCAACAATTTCCAGTTTCTTTTCATAGCCTTTGGTAACACCTTCCACCATATTGGCTACCAAAGAGCGGGAAAGACCATGAAGAGATTTATGTTTTTTAAGATCGGAGGGTCGGCTGATATTAATGACGTTGCCTTCCACTTCAACCATGATTTCTTTGCTGATTTGCTGTGACAGGGTACCCATCGGACCTTTAACAATAACTACATTCTTGTCATCCACTTTAATCTCGACGCCCTGGGGCAAATCAATTGGTTTTTTTCCAATTCTGGACATGCTTCCACCTCCTGTTCAATCGCCGGAGACTACCAGACATAAGCGATTACTTCGCCGCCTACTCCTTGTGCTCTGGCTTCTTTGTCAGTTATCAGTCCTTGTGATGTTGAAATTATGGCAACACCCAGACCTCCCAATACTTTCGGTACGTCATCTTTTTTGGCATATACACGAAGTCCAGGTTTTGAAATTCGCTTGATTCCAGTGATGACTTTTTCATTTTCTCGGCTATATTTCAATTGAATGCGAATGAGTCCCTGCTTTCCGTCTTCGATGACGTCATAGCTCTTCACAAACCCTTCCTCCAACAAAATCCGCGCAACTTCCTTCTTTATGTTGGAAGCGGGAACATCCACCGATTCATGTTTAACTGCACTTGCATTTCTGATTCTTGTCAGCATATCTGCCAATGGATCAGTCATTGTCATGGCATTACCCTCCTTCCTCATTTACCAGCTGGCTTTTCGCACCCCTGGAATTTGTCCTTTGTATGCCAGTTCTCTGAAGCAAATACGGCAAATGCCGAATTTACGCAACACAGCATGCGGTCTGCCGCAACGTTTGCAGCGTGTATATTCTTGAGTGGGATACTTTTGTTTGCGTTGTTGCTTAACTTTCATCGATGTTTTTGCCACCGGCCTGTCCCTCCTTTATTCCTGCTTTTCAAACGGCATTCCCATAAGTCTTAACAGCTCTCGGCATTCTTCGTCCGTTTTGGATGTAGTGACGAAGATGATATCCATGCCACGAACTGTTTCAACTTTGTCGTAATCAATCTCCGGGAAAATCAAGTGCTCTTTCACTCCGAGGGAGTAGTTGCCACGGCCGTCAAAAGCTCTTGAACTGACACCGCGAAAATCGCGAACACGCGGCAGTGCGATATTCAACAGACGGTCTGCAAACTCATACATTTTCTCCCCCCGCAGGGTCACTTTTGCGCCAACCGGCATCCCCTCACGTACTTTAAAGTTTGAAACTGATTTTTTGGCCCGGGTGATGACAGGCTTCTGTCCGACAATCATTGCCATTTCACTGACTGCTGATTCCAATACTTTGGCATTGTCCTTGGCATCGCCAAGTCCCATATTGACCACAATTTTTTCCAGCTTTGGAATCTCCATCACTGATTTATATTGAAATTTTTCTTTCATTGCTGGTCTGACTTCATTCAGGTATTTATCCTTCAGTCTTGCCATCAGTGGTCGTACCTCCCTTCATGTTGATCTTAATCCAGTACCTCACCGGTTTTTTTGCTTACACGCACTTTTTCACCGCTGTTGAGGACTCTATATCCAACTCTAACACCCTGGTTAGCTTTCTTCTCAAAAAACATGACATTCGAAACATGAACAGGTGCTTCCTGTGTAATGATTCCGCCCTGTTGAATTTTCTGAGTTGCTTTTTTGTGTTTTTTAACCATGTTAACGCCTTCAACAATCACGCGCTGGTCTTTTGGAAAGACCTGCAGGATCTGGCCTTTTTTGCCTTTGTCCTTACCAGCAATCACGACGACCGTGTCGCCTTTTTTCACTCGCATGCAGCACACCTCCTTTTATAGTACTTCCGGCGCCAGCGAAACAATTTTCATAAATTCCTTGTCCCGTAGTTCTCTGGCCACCGGTCCGAAAATACGTGTACCCATCGGTTGTTTGTCATCTTTGATGATGACTGCCGCATTTTCGTCAAACCGGATATGCGTTCCATCTTTGCGGCGCACTGTCGCCTTCGTCCGAACAACAACTGCCTTGACAACTTGTCCTTTTTTGACAACTCCGCCGGGTGTTGCGCTTTTAACGGAACAAACAATCACATCACCAATGCTTGCATATCTTCTTCTGGTACCGCCAAGTACTCGGATGCACAACAATTCTTTGGCTCCTGAATTGTCAGCGGCTTTCATCCTGGATTCCTGCTGAATCATCGCGGCCCCTCCTTCCAATATTCAGTCTTATTTCGCTTTTTCAATGATTTGTACCAAACGCCATCTTTTATCTTTGGACAGGGGTCTGGTTTCCATGATTCGAACACGATCACCGATTTGGCATTGGTTCAGTTCATCATGGGCCTTGAATTTCTTGGTTCTTTTGACTGCTTTACCATAGAGTGGGTGTCTTTCCATATTAACAACAGATACCACAATTGTTTTGTCCATTTTATCGCTGGTTACCATACCAACTCTCGTTTTTCTGGCTTTTCTTTCCAAGACAAGGGCCTCCTTTCGCTTAAATGACCAATAAGATCAAAGCGGATTATCCTTTGTTGATTTCACGCTCTCGCAAAACAGTTTTTACACGTGCAATATCTCTCTTAACGTGGCGAATGCGCAAAGGGTTTTCCAGCTGACCGGTTGCTAACTGAAAGCGCAGGTTAAATAATTCGCCTTTGGCGTCAGAAAGTTTCTGTGTCAATTCAACACTTGTCATATCTCTGAATGTATTAGCTTTCATCAGCTTCACCACCCATTCCTTCTAATTCTCTTCTGGAAACAATTTTACATTCAACCGGTAGTTTATGCATGGCAAGACGCATCGCTTCCCGGGCACGTTCTTCAGACACCCCGGCGATTTCAAACATAACGCGGCCAGGTTTTACTACCGCAACCCAGAACTCCGGCGAACCTTTACCAGCACCCATTCGGGTCTCTGCCGGTTTCTTCGTTACAGGTTTATGCGGGAAAATTTTAATCCAGACTTTACCACCACGTTTGATGGATCGAGTCATGGCAATACGCGCAGCTTCGATTTGGTTTGATGTGATCCAAGACGCTTCTGTTGCCATCAGCCCAAAATCACCATATGAGACTGCATTTCCTTTTGTCGCCCTGCCTTCCATTTTTCCCCGGAAGACACGACGGCGCTTAACACGTTTAGGCATTAACATGCACGATTCCTCCTTCCTGTCACATGTTGCTCAGGCATTCGCCCGTTGTCATGATGACGCTGCTTTGTCTACTGAGAAGCAGCCTCTGATTTTTTTTCCACTTTTTTTTCAGGAAGCACTTCACCTTTATAGATCCAAACTTTCACGCCTAATTTTCCATAAGTTGTGGTTGCTTCATGGAAACCATAGTCAATGTCTGCGCGGAGTGTATGCAACGGAACATTACCTTGGTTATAGCCTTCGGTTCTTGCAATTTCCGCTCCACCGAGACGGCCGGCCGTGGAAACTTTAATCCCTTTGGCGCCGGCACGAAAAGCTCGTTGCATCGCTTGCTTCATGGCACGTCGGAAAGCAACCCGCCGTTCCAATGAAAACGCAATGTTTTCAGCAACCAGCTGTGCATCGATTTCAGGATGCTTAATCTCCACCACGTTGATCAAAGCAGTCTTACCCGTCATTTTTTCAATGTCTTTGCGTAATTCTTCAACACCCTGTCCGCCTTTACCGATCACCATACCCGGCTTAGCTGTATGAATGTTTAGTTTTACACGATTGTTTGCTGCCCGTTCAATTTCGATTTTAGAAATTCCGGAGGTGAACAGCTTGTCTTTGACAAACTTACGGATATTGCAATCTTCAATCAGAATGTTGCCAAAATCTTTTTTATTTGCATACCATTTGGTATCCCAGTCTTTGATAATGCCGACTCTCAACCCATGTGGGTTTACCTTTTGACCCATTCTATCCCTCCTTACCCGGTTTTTCGCGCAATGTGACGCCAATATGGCTTGTACGCTTCAAAATCTGTGAAGCGCGTCCCTGAGCACGTGGTCGAAAACGTTTTAACGTAGGCCCTTGATTTGCGTAGATCTCTGCAATATAGAGATTTCCCTTATCTAAATTATGATTGTTCTCTGCGTTGGCAACAGCGGACTTGACCACTTTTTCAATGACTGGTGAAGCACCCCGGGGGGTAAACTTCAAGATGGCCAGTGCCTCATCAACTTTCTTGCCTCGAATCAAATCGGCAACCAGTTTCGCTTTTCGCGGAGCAATTCTTACATGTCTGGCTACTGCTTTTGCTTCCATAGCCATAACCTCCTTTCGTCGCCTTCAGAATTCACTATTTTCGCTTGCTGGTTTTTTCCGAATCATCATGGCCTCGATATGTCCGAGTCATTGCAAACTCACCAAGCTTGTGGCCTACCATATCTTCCGTTATGTAAACGGGGATATGTTTGCGTCCATCATGCACCGCTATGGTATGCCCAATCATCTGCGGAAAAATGGTAGAGGCGCGAGACCAGGTTTTAATGACTTTTTTGGGGCCTTTATTGTTCATCTCTTCAATTTTTTTCAACAGTTTTTCATGGACAAAAGGTCCTTTTTTTGAAGATCTGCTCATACTTGTTCCTCCTTTCAGCAGCTACTTGATATACTGCTTACTTTTTACGCCGTTTTACGATCATTTTGTCAGATGTTTTATTTTTCTGTCGGGTTTTGTAACCTAATGTGGGTTTGCCCCAGGGGGTTACAGGACCCGGCCGGCCAATCGGTGCGCGACCTTCACCACCACCATGAGGGTGATCGTTGGGGTTCATGGCAGATCCGCGAACAGTGGGACGGATTCCCATGTGACGTTTACGCCCGGCGCTTCCAATGCTAATGTTCTCATGGTCCAGGTTGCCCACCTGACCAACGGTGGCACGGCATTCAATGAGAATGTAACGAATTTCTCCGGAAGGCAGTCTCAGCAGCGCATACTTGCCTTCTTTTGCCATTAACTGTGCTGAGTTGCCTGCAGCACGTGCAATTTGTCCGCCTTTACCTGGTTTCATTTCGATGTTGTGAACAACCGTACCAACAGGAATGCTTTTCAAGGGTAATGCATTACCCACACGAATATCCGAACCTTCACCCGATTCGATCTTGTCACCAGCTTTCAAATGATTCGGGGCCAAGATGTAGCGTTTTTCTCCATCTGCGTAGTGCAGAAGTGCTATGTTCGCGCTTCGGTTTGGGTCATATTCGATACTGGCTACTTTTGCAGGGATACCGTCTTTGTTCCGTTTAAAGTCGATAATTCTGTATTTTCTCATTGCACCGCCGCCACGATGGCGAATGGTGATTTTACCCTGAGAATTCCGTCCCCCGCTCTTTTTCAGGGGCGCCAGAAGAGATTTTTCCGGTTCTACTTTTGAAAGCTCTTCAAAGGTTGATACGGTCATATTTCTTCTGGCCGGGGAAGTGGGTTTGTACTTTTTAATCGCCATTTCTTTACCTCCTCCAAAACCCGTTAATTACATGCCTTCAAAAAATTCAATTTCCTTGCTCTCTGTCGTCAGTTGAACAATGGCCTTTTTCCAGCTCGGACGTTTTCCAACAAAACGACCCATGCGCTTGGTTTTGCCCTTCATATTCATGGTGTTTACCTTATCAACTTTCACTGAAAAGATCTTTTCGACGGCATTTTTGATCTCAGTTTTATTGGCGGTCTTGCGTACTACAAACGCGTACTTTTTTTCTGCCAGACCACTCATGCTCTGTTCAGTGACCAGAGGTCTTAGAATCACGCTGTACGGATCAAACATTATGCGTACACCTCCTCCACTTTTTCAACGGCATTTCGGGTAATAATGAAACGGTCGTATTTTAAGATGTCATACACATTTAATGTGTTCACCAAGGCTGTTTCAACTCCCGGAATATTTCGAGCTGACCGGATAACACCTTGGTCAACCTGCTCCATTACGATAAGTGCTTTGCTATCTACTTTCAAGTTTTTAAGAATACTCGCCATTTCTTTCGTCTTGGGATTCTCCATTTTCAAATTGTCCAAAACGATAATCGAATCACTTAGTACTTTAGATGAAAGAGCCGATTTCATGGCTAACCGTTTCACTTTCTTGGGCAGTTTATAGCTGTAATCTCTAGGTTTAGGTGCAAAGATAACACCGCCGCCAACCCAGATAGGTGATCTGCTTGAACCATGTCGCGCACGCCCTGTGCCTTTCTGCCGCCATGGTTTTCTGCCGCCGCCTCTGTCTTCCGCGCGCGTCTTTGTTGACTGCGTTCCCTGCCGTCGGTTTGCCAATTGGTTTTTAACTACTGCATGCATAACGTGCGTATTGATCTCAACGCCGAAGATACTGTCTTTCAGCTCTATTTCACTGACTTTTTCTCCAGATACGTTAAATACGGGTACTGTAGGCATTAAAACTCCTCCTTCCACACTTATTTTTCTTGAGTTTTCCTGGATTCTTTAATGAAAACCATGCCCTTTTTAGGACCTGGGACAGCGCCTTTCACCATAATCGCATTGCGCTCAGTGTCCACATGAACAATTTCTAAGTTTTGCATGGTAACACGAGCTGAACCCATTTGTCCAGGAAGTTTCTTCCCTTTGAATACACGGCTTGGAGAAGATGATGCACCCATTGAACCTGGTCTTCTGTGATAGTGGGATCCATGGGACATGGGCCCACGATGATAATTATGGCGTTTGATGTTACCCTGGAATCCTTTCCCTTTCGAAGTGCCCGTAACATCCACTTTGTCACCCACTTCAAAAACATCCGCGTTCAATTCCTGGCCAACTTGATAATCAGAAGCATTTTTAACTTTAATTTCCCGCAGGTATTTTCGATATGCTGCGCCTGCTTTGTCAAAGTGTCCTTTTGCCGGTCGTATGACACGATTTTCCTTCGTGATACTGAAAGCAACCTGAATAGCATTGTAGCCTTCTTTTTCTTTTGTTTTAATTTGTGTTACCTGATTGGTTTCAATGGCGATAACCGTTACCGGAATCACATTGCCCAGCTCATCAAAAACTTGAGTCATTCCAGCTTTTTTACCCATTAATCCTCTCACGATTGAGACACCTCCTGTTGATCTTACAGCGGATTGCGCAGGCAATCATACTAAGATTGATCCATCTCATAGATCTATCAGACAATCGCTGTTTACCTATAACTTGATTTCAATGTCCACACCAGCAGGCAAATCCAACTTCATCAAAGAATCGACTGTTTTGGGTGTGGGGCTTAAAATGTCAATCAAACGTTTGTGTGTACGCATTTCAAATTGTTCTCTGGAATCTTTGTGTTTATGCACGGACCGCAGAATTGTGATAATTTGCTTTTCTGTTGGCAGTGGTATTGGTCCCGACACATCTGCACCGCTTCTTTTAGCAGTATCCACAATTTTTTCTGCTGACTGATCCAATACCTTGTGATCGTACGCCTTTAATCTGATTCTGATTTTTTGCTTTCCTTTAGCCATTTGCTAACCTCCTCCATTCGCACGTTGAGTGCGACGAGACATGAACACTGTTCCGGGTGTGTTGTATTTTTTTATTTTTCGAACAGTCTTGTCCAGCCGCCTGATTCAATGATCCGACATTCTCCACGGAAATTTCCCCTTCATAAGGGCCACCTTCCGCTTCATCGCATAATTTGGGACACTTAAATATTTTATAATACAATCGAACATAAAGCAAGCTGAAACTTCATCTTTTTCTTAAAAAATCCACTCTTTATCAATTTTTTCAAAAAGGACCAGGTCTTCACCTGGTCCTTTTGTACTGCCAAATTCGCCAGTGGTTCT
>JAWSUV010000026.1:0-28285 GCA_033549305.1 Bacillota bacterium
GTTGACGACATAGCCGCCCTCTGCTTTCAGGGCTTCCAGCATGGCATCATAGATGCTTTCCTGGATGACCAGTGAGTTTTCGGCGGAACAGCTGGTGGCAAAGTCAAAGGTTTTGCTGGCTTTGATTTTGGCTGCGGCGTCTTTCAGATCGGCACTTTTGTCCACCACCACCACCGCGTTGCCGGCGCCGACGCCGTAGGCGGGTGTGCCGGAAGTGTAAGCGGCCGTGACCAGGCCGGCTCCGCCGGTAGCCACAATCAGATCGCACTGTTTCATCACTTCGTTACTGATTTCCAGGGTGGGTTCTTCGATGCCGATGACCAGGTCTTCCGGCGCGCCGAACCGTTTTAAGGTTTCACGGATAATGTTGGTAATAAAGGTATTGGTTTTTTGGGTGCGGGGGTGGGGGCTCATAACGATGGCGTTACGGCCTTTTAAGGCATGGGCCACTTTCACGGTCGGGGTGGCTTCCGGGTTGGTGCAGGGGATCAGGGCGCCGATGACGCCGACGGGCTTGGCGATTTTGATAATCTGTTTTTCTTCATCCACTTCGATGATGCCAACGGATTTCTTGCCTTTCATATCCCGGACGGCGCCTTTGGATTTGGCCATCAGTTTGTTGTACTTGCCTTCATAGTTTCCCATGCCCGACTCTTCGACGGCCAGTTTGGATATTTCCTGGGCGGGTCCGTCTTTGACAATGTTCCACACGACGGCTTCCACCAGCTCGTCTACCTGTTCCTGCGTGTAGTGCTCAATGGTTTCCTGGGCTTTTCTGGCCCGCTCGATTAATCCGGCGACATACGCTGCTGCTTCCTGATTCATTTGATCCATAGTAACGCCTCCTAAATTATTCTACTGAAATAATTTCCATATATTATTT
The DNA here is from genome assembly GCA_033549305.1 of Bacillota bacterium. GTDB lineage: Bacteria > Bacillota > Clostridia > Peptostreptococcales > Tindalliaceae > Anoxynatronum. The sequence continues at coordinate 884 of JAWSUV010000026.1, forward strand.
ATGCAAATTTTGTGCCATAATCATAATTTGCGTTGTATTGACAGCGATATCCACTAAATTCGCTGAAATGATCACGATATGTGAAATAACAGATTCAATGAGGAGAACTTGTTTTAAAAAAATCCGAAGGGCTGATTCATATTTGCATCTGTCGTAGTGTCAACATCTTGCGATGTTACATTTTCAGCGCATGCCAGTCGTTTTATCATGAGTGAATTTACTTTGAATCAATCGATACATTAATGCATCATTACAGATGGTATTTGTTCATTTTTCGTACGATGGTTGGCTGGCTGACATTCAGCGCTTTTGCTATTTCACGTGTTGTCCGGTGTTTAACTGCTGCTGCTGCAATCACCTGTTTTTCAACTTCTTCCAGTGTTTGCTTCAGTGTGTTTTGAACCAACAGTTTAACGTTTTTCTGCTGGTTGTCTTCTCCAAGAATAAATCCGGGCAGGTTTTCCGGCAGAATATCCTGTCCTTTTGTCGTTATAACGATTCTTTCAATGATATTCTCCAGTTCCCGCACATTACCCGGCCAGCTGTAGCGAAGCAATATATCAATTGCGTTGGAATCCAGTCGTTTTTCCACCATAAATTTTTCGTTGTACTTCTGAAGAAAGTAAGTTACCAGCGGGAAAATATCTTCTTTGCGTTCCCGCAGCGGTGGAATTGATATGGGAACCACATTCAGTCGATAGTATAAATCTTCCCGGAAGGTATGCTGACGGACCATTTCATTCAGATCCTGGTTGGTAGCCGTGATAATCCGGACATTAACCTGTATGGGTTTAATTCCTCCCACCCGTTGAATTTCTTTGTCTTGAATCGCATGCAGCAGCTTTACCTGCAGGTTCAAAGGAAGTTCTGAAATCTCATCCAGGAAAATGGTGCCTTCCTGGGCCATTTCAAACAAACCCGGTTTTCCCTGTTTCTTTGATCCGGTGAAGGCGCCGGACTCATAACCAAACAGTTCTGACTCTAAAAGTGATTCCGGGATAGCGCCACAGTTCACTTTGACAAATGGGCGATCCTGGTTCTCACCAAACAAATGGATAAATTTAGCGATTTCACCTTTACCAACACCGGATTCTCCTGTAATGAGAACTGTCGAATCAATCTGAGCCAGTCGTTTGGCAAGCTGAACCAGATCTTTCATCTTCTTGCTTTTTATGATTAAAGAGCCAATGCGTTCCTGTTGTTCTTCTTTCAGCTCTTCAAGTGTATTGTGGACGTCTTCCAGCTCATTTTTCAGGGAGATCAACTCCGTCATATCCCGTGACGTGGTAATAATTTTTTGGATATTGCCTCTTTTGTCAAAAATAGGCGTTCCTGTCGTCATCAATTTTTTGCCGTGACGGTTATTATGCAGAATAGTCACTTCTTCTTTTTTCATAAAGGCCATTTTGGCAACTGAAGGATAAAACAGACCGGATTTTTCCTGCTCCTCAATGCTTTTACCGATCACATCCTCTTTGGATACCTGATAAAGAGCGCTTGCCGCTTTATTCATCCACTGGGTAATTCCGTCCTTATCATCAATGAACATCGCATCCTGTGCTGAATCAAAAATCATCTTAAATTCTTCCGTGCTGGCATTGGAGATCAGATTCGACAGGCTTTCCGCTTCAAAAAACATCACACCAATGGTTTTCTGACCATCCTGTACGCCCAGCAAATAGCTCTGAATCAATATTTCGTGATCTTTTGAATCTTTCCATGTTTCCTGATTTTCATCTCTCATCCGGTTTAAAAATGCCACAATCTCACGGTTTTCTCCAATTTTGTTTTGTAATAGCTGGAGATAAACGTTGGCTTTTTCGTTTTGATATAGCACTTCGCCATTTTCCTTCATTAGTATTAATCCGCCTGGGATTCTGTTCAGAAAGTGATCAAGTAATTGCATTAATGCGGCCTCCTTAATGATTAAAGCCAATTGGCATGCAGTCTTTTATATTAGAAAAAGTGTATCACACTTGAATCGCTGCATCAATTCAGCAAAAATATTGTTTTATTTCATTTGAGATAGATATAAATGAAATAACCACCACATTCGCCATTAACCAGCAGATAGTTTATAATAAAACCAACAGATCCATATAAGTAGGGAGGGCTTACATTGAAAAGCAGCCGCGAATTGTACCAGCTTATTAAAGAACGCTGGACCAATCCCCATTTTCTAGCAAGCACACAGATTGAGAGGGAAACCATTCATTCCTTTATGGAAGACAAATCTTTTTCATTTAAGCTGGATGAATTAATTGAAGAGCGACGTTACAGCTGTCAAGCTGTTTATGAACTTTGTGAAGAATTTCTTGCTCATCTTTGGAATCAGGAACTCCCAGCCAATCCTCTTTATTATATTTATCAATTTGCGCTTTCCAAGTCACACCCTCATGCTGTTGAAATTGATCTGGATGAACGGATGGACACTGGCTGTTTGCTGTATCTCGAAGCATTGCGGGCTTTTATTCCGGTGCATCATGAAAATGACAGCGAGTCTTTCCAGGCGAAATATCCACTGCAGCTGGATCTGGATGAAATCGATCACGCTGATGTCAGCAGCAAAGAATACAAACGATTTTTAAAAGCCTTCGATCAGGAATACATTATTGAGATGATGAAACTAAACTTTGAAGTCACCCAGCATAATACGATGGATCATGTCTGTGGTGTCCATTATTTAGCTGTTCGCATTGCCCGGCAACTTCACGATTTTGGTATTCCTGTCGATTTAGGAAAAGTATCCGGGGCAGCAGCAGGCCATGATCTTGGTAAGTTCGGCTGTCGGAGCTTCGAATCCAAACGGGTGGCTTATCTCCATTATTATTATACCGAGCAGTGGTTTAAATCCCGTGATATTTTTAACATTGGCCACATCGCAATCAACCATTCCGTTTGGGATCTTGAACTTGAAAACCTTCCCCTGGAATCACTGGTTCTGATTTACAGTGACTTTCGGGTCAAAAATGTCCGAAATGAACAAAACCAGTATGAAATGGCATATTTTAATCTGGCAGATTCATTTAACGTCATTCTCAGTAAGCTGGACAATGTGGATGCTGAAAAAGAAAAACGTTACGTGCGTGTATACGCTAAATTGAAAGATTTTGAAGACTATATGATTGATTTAGGCATTCAGGTAGATCCTGATAAACCCATTGGAACCGGATCGATAAACAAAAAGAAATACTTTTCACTCATGCAGGGAGAGGAAATCACGCAAAATCTTAAATACTTTGCCCTTTTCCACAGTACCCATTTATTATATAAATTCCGGGATGAAGAATCCCTTAGTGAAATCATCGAAATTGCCCGCAATGAAAAAAACGATAAAATTTTTCGTGAATACCTGGGACTTTTTGAAGAATACACAGCCTATTTTACTCAGAAGCAAAAAATTGGCACCCTGCGTTTTCTGTATGAAAAGACTGCCCATCCTGAGGAAGATATCCGCCGCCAGTGCGCAGAACTGATCGGTCAGATTATTAGTAATTTTGATGAAAATTACAGGAAAGAACTGCCGGAAGATGTGGAATTACCTCCACCAGACATCACCAGCTTTGATTTGCTGCGTGAATATATGAAGCTTTTTCTGTATCCTGATCATAAAATGACGGATTTGCACACGCAATGGATTCGTTATGGTGTGAAACACATGATTTCCAAACTGCTGTTACGATGTGAGCAGCGATTTATCAGTGTCTATAAAGAAATTATCCTGGAATCATTTGATGTCTCGCAAACCCCCCACCAAAAACCTGATATTTATTTATTGAGTGCGATTCCACGCATTCCGGTTTATCCAGGAGATCAGACACTGGATGTGTTTTTCAGCTATGTTTCCACCAGTTTTACCAACCACTCTCTTTATGAAATTGACGATATTGACCTGCGCATCTCAATTCTGGACTGTCTCCATTACCTGATTGATTATTATCCACCCGAAAGTAATCAGATTGAGCAGGTTAAAAAACTTTTTACAAAAAAACCCCGCAAATCTCCTGTCCCTGCTGAAAACTATCTTATGTACCGAATCGTTAAGAAGCTGTTTGATGATGAGAACATGATCACTCCTTACCATGAGTTCTATGAGCTTGATATTCACAAGGTGCCGGATATTCATTTGACGAATTTGAAATCTGCCACCAACTGGGTAACCAAACGGATTCACGTGGAACTTCTGCAGGAATACCTGGAACAAAATCCGACATTGAATAAGCTCTACTCAGCAATGCACTACTGCAACCTGTTGAAGGTGAGTTCAGTGGAAAGCGTGCGCATTAAGGCCGGCGAATCACTGGTTCGGTTGTTTCCGCTGTTGCCTTTGGAACAGCGGAATGATGTGTCTATCGAATTGCTTCGCGCCCTGGAAATTGATGGTGCTCAACACACCAAATATATCCCGGATTATCTTGGCCAGATTATTATTTATCTACAGCCTGTTGAACTGGATGAAATCATCACTGATTTAACTGAGAAATTGAAGCAAAGCAACACGGAAATCAATTCACTTTTACTGAAAACTATTGGTGTTTTCATCGAAAATTATTCGCGATACCGGGAATTCTTCAATGAAGACAATAACGCCTACGAAGCCCGCCTTCAAAAAATGCTGGGGATTCTACTCAATGGCTTGGTTCATCATCAGCTGCAAATTCAGCAAATCTCGTTCAGTGTCCTGGGAAAAGATATTTTCGGTTCCACCCGGCTGACGCTGAAGGAAAAACACCAGTTGTTCCAAATGGCGGCAAAAAAAATGCTGACTCTTTCAAAAGAGACAGAAGATCATGAGTTGCTGTTTCTGACGAACTCTTCCGGGCTCAATCACCTCTACAGGTTTATCTCCGACTATGCTTTTTTCCATGAACAAATTAAAATTCCAAAACCGGAAAAAATTGCTTTTTTCCCTGGTTCCTTCGACCCCTTTACGCTGGGTCATAAGGAAATTGTCAAAGCTATCAGAAATAAAGGCTTTGAAGTGTATCTGGCTGTTGATGAGTTTTCCTGGTCAAAAAGAACTCAGCCAAACCTAATACGAAAAAACATCATCAACATGTCGGTTGCCGATGAATTGAACATTTATCTATATCCCGAAGAATTACCATTAAACATTGCCAATCCTAAAAATCTGCAGCATTTGAAAAATAATTTCCCGGACTCTGACGTTTATCTGGTGTCCGGAAGTGATGTGCTCATGAATGCTTCAGCGTATCAAAATCCGGATAATGAAATCATTTTCAGCTTCCCTCATATTGTTTTTGAGCGCCGCAATGCTTCTTATACACCCGACAGTCACGCCCGATTAAAAATGCTGCTGGATAAAATGGAATATCCTTCCATCCGTTTGAATCTGCCGCCGCAGTATGAAGACATCAGTTCTTCACAGATCCGAAATTATATTGATGAAAACCGGGACATTTCAAGAATGATTGATCCATTAGCCCAGCATTACATTTACAAGCAGAACCTTTATCGGAATGAACCGCAATATAAATCAATGATTCAAACCATCTCTTTGGATGTGGATGTTCGTGATCATGTCACCTATGAGTTAATCAACAACATCGTATCCACATTCCATCAGGATTACACTTATTCATTTAAGAATATTGAACATGTCTTTACCCGTGAGAACGGTCGTCTGATCCTTATAAGGGATGTGAATCAAAATGGCCGCATTCTCGCTTATGCTGCACTGCACTGGATCCCTTCGGAACAGATTTTTCAGGAGTTTAAAGACCGCACCATCTCACAGCATGTTAGAGAAAACTACAATGGCAGGATTATCCTTATTGACGGATTGTTTGCAGTGAAGGACCACCCTTATGAAAACCTGTATCAGGTCATTTTAACCGAAACATTGACGTATTGTCTGAAACATGATTATGGATACGCTATTTTCCAGAATAAAATTGACGAAAGTAATTCATTGGAGATTATTGATATATTGAAACGTCACGGTTTTGCAGAGTTAATCCATGCTTCTCAGGCACAGCCGGTATTTACGGTCGATATGTCGAACCCGTGTACATTGAACCTGGATATCATGACGATCATCAAAGAACCTTTTAAGAGCAATCGTCATGTGCAAAAGGTCATTAACCGTACCCGTCGCCGTATGCAGCAGGTATTGACAGAATTATATCCGGGTCATCTGCTGCTGTCTTTTGATCGCAACATCATCGACGAAACACTCATAAAAAAAATATGTCATGAAAATGAGGTGCCCCCCATTCCACTGGTTCCCAGACGTTTGGGAGAATCCATGTGTGTTCCATTTGGCAACGTGCTTAATCGCACCATCGTTCCCAATACCATTACAAAATCATTGCATACCGAGAAAATGTTTGAACCGGATATGAAGCATTTCACCATTCGCTCATTCCCCTATTACCTGGATATGAAGCACCAGATCCGGATGATCAAATCTTTCAACCGCCCAGTGGTATTGGTGGATGATCTGCTGAATAAAGGATACCGGATCAGGGCACTCGATCCCCTTTTGAATGAGGAGAAGCTGAATGTGAAAAAAATCATTGTCGGCATTCTTTCAGGCAGAGGAAAAGAATTAATGGAAATTCAAAACCGGGCAGTTGACAGCGCGTATTTCATACCGAAACTGCGCCTTTGGTTTAACGAGGCACTCTTATATCCCTATATTGGGGGAGACTCGTTGTGGCGGGGCGAATATCCCAAAAGCAATTTGCTTCCTTCCATCAACCTGATTCTCCCGTACACATCCCCGGCTTTCATCAAAGGAGTCACAAACCGACAGCTGTACAATATGTCCGAAGTGTCCATATTAAATGCCATTGACATCCTGATGGTGCTTGAGAAAGAATATCAAAAGTTATACGAGCGAAAACTGACGCTTGCACTTTTGGGTGAGGTTTTTATTTATCCCCGTTATCCGGATAACGGTCCACACATGGAATATGATTTTAATGTATCCGCTTCCGAACACCTTAAAAAGGACATGGAATTACTAAAACGACTCGAATTAATGGTGATTACTTCATAATCGTAAAGGCGGTGCTTTCATGCCATTTTATTATCAGCTGGAGCAGGGGTCAGCTATTTCTGACCGTCCTTTTCCTGATCTGCCAGCCATTGATTTGTATTCGGTTCAGCACAACCGTCAGCCGGTGTTTATCTTACAGCAACGACCGGTGGAAACCAGCCAGGTGTGCAGTCTGGTCCATGAACCCTCACATCTTTTTGTTGAACAGGAGTCTCTGAAGCTGTTATGCCGCGATGATCCTGAGGACGGAGCCGATCATCAGGTGCCCGGCTGGTTGGTGAAGCGTATTGAGCAGCGCCAGGTTTTTCTGGTCAACACTGCCCACCATCGATGGAAAAACAGGCTTTCCATGGGACCTTTTAAGGGAAAACGGATTCACCTGGCCGGTCTTGGTGATGTGGGAGGAACACTGTTAACCGGCTTGCGGCTGCTGGGCAGCCCGGCAATTGATGACATCGGGATATTTGATCTGTCCAGCCAGAAAATGGAACGCTGGATCCATGAAGCCAATCAAATCGCTTCCATACACTACGATTCCTTTCCGGCCGTTTCACTTCTTCAGCCGGAAAACCTCTTTGACTGCGATGTTTTTATCTTTTGTATTGCCCGTCAGGTCCCGGGACTTGATTCGAAAAATATAGATGTGCGAATGGCTCAGTTTGATGCCAACAGCTCCATTCTCCGTGACTATGCGCGGCTGGCACGAACCGCAGCTTTCACAGGTTTGTTTGCAGTGGTTTCCGATCCTGTCGATCAGCTCTGCCGGGTCGTCTATCACGAAAGCAATGTCAGTGAAGCAGGCGTTTTTGACGGCAGGGGATTATTCCCTGAGCAGGTGAAAGGATTTGGCCTGGGGGTCATGAATGCTCGCGCTCATTTTTATGCTGCGCAAAACCCATCTGCTGACCGCTTTTCCAGAGAAGGCCGTGTTTATGGTCCTCATGGTTCAGGACTGGTGGTCGCAGACAGCCTGATCCACTATCATCCTGAAGTATCCGACTGGCTGACTCATAAAACACTTACCGCTAATCTGGCTGTGCGTGAGATGGGTTATAAACCTTATGTCGCTCCTGCGCTTTCTTCCGGATGTTTATCGATACTGGCCACCATCAAGGGAGAGTGGCATTATAGTACAGTGCCTTTGAACTGTGTCTATTTCGGCTGTCTTAACCGAATGAATGCTTATGCAGACGCTTATGCCCAGGAATGGGAAACTGTTGATTTTCCTGACATTCTCTTTAAACGTCTCCAGAAAACATTCTCGCAACTGGAGGCTTCCCCATGGTAATTCTGATGATGCCGCCATCCACACCTGATTATGAAACGTACGTCTTGCGTCTCCTTGACCAGCCAGTGATACATCGTATTTCCACTATTCCCGAACTGGAAACTTTCTGGCATAAGGAGATCCCAGCAGCTGAGCCTTATTACCTGGTCATCGCTGCTCAGTTGGATTCCCTGGGATTGAATCTGGCCCTCTTGCACATGATTCAGAAATTAACATCTGTTAATCCGAAAGCGTTACAGACAGCCACTGGATTTGTGATAGTTCAAAGCGCCAATGAATGGCATACCAAGACATTTGCCTCCTGGCTGATTTTAGTGCTGAATGCCCTTGGATGCCGATTTATGGGTCACCCGGTCCTTGAAATGACCGTCGGATTAAACAATCTAAACCAGTGGGAAAAAACAACGGGAACCCCGCGGGGAGAATTAATTCTTCAGCTTGGTCAGAAATCCATGAGCCGTTTTCTATCCTTTACCCCGGAACGATTTCAGCGACAGCCCCGACTATCTGTGCTCCATGCCAGTTCACGCAACACTTCCAATACTCTTTCCCTATGGAACCTTGTGAAACGTCATTTACAGGATATTGACATTGAAGAGTATCATGTAGCCAACGGTACGGTTATGGATTGTATTGGCTGTCCCTATCACACCTGCCTTTATTTTGGGCGGCAGCAAAGCTGTTTTTACGGTGGTGATATTATTCAAGAACTTTTCCCTGCCATTGAACGATCTGATGGACTTATGTGGATCTGTCCCAATTACAATGATTCATTATCCGCTAACTTAATGGCTGTCATCAATCGATTGACAGCTCTATACCGCACCCAGAGCTTTTATGAGAAGAAAATTTTTGCGGTGATTGTCTCTGGAAACTCCGGTAGTGATGCGGTTGCCCGACAGCTGATTGATGCACTGTGCATCAACAAGGGATTTCAACTCCCTCCTTATTTTTGTCTGACTGCAACAGCTTATGATCCCGGCAGCATTTATCAGGTACCGGCTATAGAAAAGAGAGCAGCTGACTTTGCTGCTCTCATAATGGCGGAATGGGCCATTACCCGATGATTTCCGATACTGTACCGCCCCGTTTTTTCGCCTCCTCCAAACTGATCGCTGATCCGATCAGTTTTTTCATTTTCACCAGCTTCGATGTCTCTCCGTATAAAACACCGCCAGTCAGTCGGCCGGCTTTAATATAAAGCTTAAACACCGTCCGACCATCTGCTGACTGTTCCTCAATGATTTCGTCCGGTTGTTGAACATCGCCGACAGAAAACAACGGGATTCCGGCTATGGTACTCTGTGTGTGTGCAATCCCCAAATGATAAGCGATTGGTTTCCCTGCCATGTTCTGCCCGGCGATGCGCCCCTGCTCCGTCGAAGCGCTCCACAGGCCAAAAATAACCCCCTGGAATTCGGCTACGTCTCCAGCAGCAAAGATATCCGGATGACTGGTTTGAGACCATTTATCCACCACAATCCCTTTATTGACCTTTAATCCGGCAGTGACTGCCAGCTCAGTGGAAGGGCGAATGCCTGATGAAAATATGACCATATCCGTTTTGATTTCCAGTCCTCCTTTCAAACGAAGACCTTCTACTTCCACTTCACCGATTATTTCTTCCACCTCAGCTCCTACATGAATTTCCATCCCTCTCTCAACTAGTTCCTGGCGGAATTGTTCCGCCAGTTGTTCATCCATCTGTCGCGGAAGCAGATAGGGAAAAAACTCGATCACCTGGACTTTTTTGCCGGCTTCCATGATAGATGCCGCACTTTCCAATCCTAAAATTCCGCCGCCAACAATCGTGACGGTTTCACACAGGCTGAGATATTTTTCAATGTAACGAATATCTTTCAGCGTGCGCACTGCAAACACACCCTGTTTATATTTACCTGCAACAGGCGGCACTAAAGGTTTGCTGCCATTGGCTAACAGCAGCTTTTCATACGTGATGGTACTGCCGTCATCCACCTTAATCTGGTGCTGTTCCGGATGGATCGATTCAACAATCGTGTTCAGTTTTATATCGATCTCCTGGTCCTGATACCACTGTTCATCGTGAAGCAGCAATTTATGCTCATCCACATGGCTGCCCAGCAGGTGGGATAATTTTAAACGGTAATAGGTCAGAAAGTCCTCAGAGGTAATCATCATCAAACTGCCTCGTTTATCAATGTTTCGGATCGCTTTGGCCGCTGTCAGTCCCGCTATTCCATTGCCAATAATCACATATTTGACTTGTTGATTCATCTTAATATTCCCCCTTATCCTTATCGGTATATCTACCATTAACGATTCACATGCAGGATATGATCAAACAAGTGGCCGGCATCTTGAATCTTTGATTCATTGCCAATGACACAATAAATATTGTCGGCCATCAGACGACGTACCATGTTGCCATAAGGACGGATTTCTTCGGCAGTTGTTTCAATAATCTCTTTTCTCTCTTTCAGTTCATCCTCATAGGTGATCCCCGACAGATAATGAGCATCCGCCTTTTCGCCTTTCATTGAAGGAGTCAGCGGTGCATCCACCCGGCTCATGGTGCCGATAATGTACTTGGTTATTTCTCGTTCATTGACCTGGAATGATTCAATGTAATCTGCCATCTCATCATAGACTTTTAGTGTCTCTTCCAGGTTGGGGTCACGGTATGACACAAAATAAGCATTACCGTTACGGAACAGACCTGCCATGGATCCGTATGCCCCTCCTGTTACCCGTATGCGCTTCCAGAGATAGTCAAGGCTGCAGAGGGTTCTAAGCACTTGCATCGTTCCGGAATAGGCATATCCGTGACGAATAAAATTAGAGGCCTTTGCCACATATTGAACTTTTCCAGATAAGATGAGCCCCTCATTACCCTGTTCCATAGGAGACAGAACAGCTTCGTTACTGTCAACCGATTTATCCGGCAGTTGTTCCATCAGTGTCATGAGCCCGCTTCGAAAGGCAGGATAATCCTGCTCCTCTCCTGTATAACTGACAAGGCAGTTTTGCCTGACCAAAGATCGACGCAGAATCGACCGCATGATGCTGATCGCGCTCTCAATACGATTATCAAAGTGGCGATCCAGATCACTGACAAAGTGATAAAATGAAATCCCTCCTGCTGCTTCCCCAAAAGCGGCTTCAGTCGAAAAGCTGGCCAGTGTTCGACGGGCTGCGACAATATGCCCTTCCTGATGAAGACTCATTTCCAACCGGGATTTTGTCTCCCGAATGACTTCCCGAATCCTGGGAAGGTCATCCCAAAGAGTTTCCAGCAAAATTTCCCGCATCAGATGCCAAAAGGCGGTATTTTTGGATGCCAGTGCCTTCCCGCGAATCGTCAGCCTGTACGTGCTTGTGTCTGGTTGTGAGAACACCGGAAAGACATCCGTACGCGCATGAATACCTCCCGTGTGAAGATTCAGTTCATTGGATAAAGCCTCATAATCGTAGGAGCAAGTACTGATTCGTCCAAGCATTTTCGTTAATAGACCGACATATGGAATCTCATTTGAGGTCAGCGAGCACAAATTGAAATAGAGGTTCACATATTGAATGCGATTCGTGAACAATGAGTGCTTCAAGATTTCAATTTCCTGGAAATTGTCTGCTTCCGAGGGAATCTTCTCCGGTTCAGCATCCAAATCTTCAAGAGAAAGCAGCGGGATCACGGAAAGCTCCTCTTCTGAATGGGGTTGATTTTGCCAGTGAGCCAATTGTTCATTCTGAGCAATGAGAGTGGCAATGTCCTGATTGCTCATCGAAGCCTTCCGCTGCGCCAACTGTTCACGCAATAACGCTTCTTTTTTTTCATTCAATCCTTTTTCCGGGGTGATGATCAGCAGGTTGTGATGTGGGTTCTTTAGGAGCATGTCGTCAATGAGTTCTTCAAAATAGGGCTGGGTGAGTGCACTTTTAATTTTTTTCAGCGATTTTTCGTATTGCAGGTGCAGGGCCGGATCAGCATCATACAGCCAGCTTTCCATCAGCTTCATGCCGAAAATAAGCCCTTGTGGATATCGCCCGTAATCTGCTTCCCGCAGTTTGAATTCGTGAATGTTGATCACGGACTCCACCAGCACTTTATCAATGCCGTTGTTCACCAGATCCTGCAGGGTGGATTGAACCAGCTGCTGAAACAATACCTTTTTCTCTTCATCGCTATTTTTGACAACAATACTGAAAACCGGTTGCCGGATACTGCTGTCATAGGATCCAAAAACATCCTTGCCTACTTCCGCTTTCAGGAGGGTTCGTTTTAATGGGGCTGCAGGAGTTCCCAGAAGAAGGTAATTCAGCATTTCCATTCCCAGTTGTTTTTCAGGATCTGATGCGTCCCCCGTTACAAAGTTGAGGCTTAAAAATGCCTTGTCAGATATCTCCTCTTCCGATCCCAATGGGTAGGAAATGGAGAGCTCACCCGGAGTTTCAAAGGGGGGTTGCAGTGGAATGGAAGAATCAACCGCAGTCTTTTGAAAATGTGACAGATATTCATCATTGATGAATGACAGATGCTTTTCAATGTCACCGTCCCCGTAAAGATAAAGATACGAATTAGACGGATGGTAAAAGGTTTGATGAAAATCTGTAAACATTTTCTGAGTCAACTCTGGAATATGATCAGGGTCACCGCCGGATTCATAACCATAGGGAGTATCCGGAAACAGCGACTCCTGGATTTTACGGAACAATATCTGCTCAGGTGAAGAGAAGGCGCCTTTCATTTCGTTGTAGACGACTCCTTTGATGTGGAGCGGATCTTCAGGGTGTTTCAGCTCATAATGCCACCCTTCCTGTTGAAGGATTTCAGGCTGCTGATACAAGTTTGGATAAAAAACCGCATTCAAGTATACATCCATCAGATTCAAAAAGTCCTGATCATTTCGGCTGGCAACAGGGTACATGGTTTTATCTGAAAAAGTCATGGCATTCAGAAAAGTGTTCATGGACCCTTTGGCCAGTTCCACAAAAGGGTCTTTCAGCGGGTATTTCTTTGATCCGCACAGAACTGAATGTTCAAGAATATGAGGCAGCCCTGTACTGTCGCTGGGTGGTGTGCGGAAAGTGACTGAAAAGACTTTATTATCATCTTCAGCCTGAAGATAGTAAAGCTTTGCGCCGCTCTTTTCATGAACCATTTCATACCCGGTGCCTTTAACTTCCTCTATCTGCTGGATCCGTTTTACACGAAATCCATGTACCAGATCATTCAATACGATTCCCATTAAACCGGCCTCCTCTCGTCCAATACAGGATCTATGGGTGAATTACCCAATGAGTTTATCAGTGATGTGCCGGATCTTGTGATAGGTTTTTTCAAGATCAATGGTCTTTAACTCCCCCTGTTCCATGACAATCTGCCCATTAATGATGACTGTCTTAACATCTGATGCCTGGGCTGAATAGACCAGGGAAGACTCCAGCTGGTAATGCGGGTAGAGGTGTGGTTTTTCAAGATCTATCAGAATCACATCAGCCTTTTTCCCGCTTTTCAGAATGCCGACCTGGGAATGCAGGTTTAGCGCCCTGGCCCCATTAATAGTGGCCATTGTCAGCACATCATGCGCCGGCAGCACGGTTGGGTCATGCGAAATGCCTTTTGCCAACAAAGCAGCCAGGTTCATTTCTTCAAACAGGTTCAGGTTGTTATTGCTGGATGACCCATCAGTTCCCAGGGAAACGTTGATCCCTGCTGAGAGCATCCGGACAACAGGTGCGATGCCATTTCCCAGCTTCAGGTTGCTTGCCGGATTATGCACGACGTTGACATGCGAGTGACTGAGGATCTCGTAATCTTCAGGCATCAGATGGACGCAGTGAGCCGCCAGGGTGTGGTGCTTAAAAACGCCCAGCTGATTCATATGCTGGATGGGACTGTGTCCATGCTTGGCAATACTCTCGTCCACTTCTTTTTTGCTTTCAGATAAATGAATATGGATGGGAATATTCAGTTCAGTACATAAGTCTGTCACCTTTTGAATAAAGGAATCGTCGCAAGTGTAGGGAGCATGCGGGCCTGCCATGACGGTGATTAACCCATTGGCTGCCTGATGCCAGTCGCGGTGCAGCTGTCGTGTATCCTGAAATCGTTGCTCATCCTGTTCAGACGAACCCACCAGACCCTTTGCCACAGAGCAGCGAATCCCGCTTTCAGCGGCGGCTTTGGCTGTTTCTTCCGAAAAGAAATACATATCAGCAAAAGCTGTCACACCCGAACGGATCATTTCTGCGATACTCAGCACAGAACCCCAGTAGACTTCTTCCGCTCCCATCTTTGCTTCAACTGCCCAGACTTTTTCTGTTAACCATTCCCAGAAAGGGATGTCATCGGCATAATTGCGCAGAAGAGACATGGCGCTGTGTGTGTGAGCATTGACAAGGCCTGGCATGGCCAGCATCCCTTCAGCATTAATGGTTTTATCTGCTTGAAATGTTTTTGGTACATCACCGATGAAAAGGATGCGGTCATTTTCAATTCCAATAGCTCCCTTTCGGATCGGTTCGGTCGTCATCGTCAAAATGGAGCTGTTTTCAATTAAAATGTTGATGGCTTCCACTCCTATTCTGTCGGTTTTACGTCCTTGATCATCAGCTGAACACATTTTTTCCCACGGAACTCATTTATTTGTGGATAAAAAACAAGGTCAAAGGGTTTCAGGGACAGCATCAGATGTTTCACCTGTTCGTCCACACCAAATCCAAGAATTTCAATTCCCTGTTCTTCTGGCTGGTCATCCTGAAGAAATCCGCAAACCTTCAGATGCTGTCCTACTGCTCCCATGGTCCGAATCATGCTGTTCTGGTCGGTAACAATGTTTTTCATCCGGAAATAGGGTTTTTCATTTCCCATCCCATAAGGTTCCAGTCTCATAATCTCCATTACCAGTGATTCCGATACGTCTAAAGGTGTGAGATCCTCCACAATTCTGATTTTTTTACAAAGAAGATCCGGGCTGTGTTCTTCCATGTTTAATACCCTTTCCCCGAGATACTCTCTCAGATTATGGATATTTTCTTTTTTGATTTTTAATCCGCAGGCGTTGGCATGACCTCCAAACCGTTCCATCAGAGATGCCACAGGCTGTAATTCATTGAACAGGTGAAATCCTTCAACACTCCTGCCGCTGCCGGTATAAATCCCTGGTTCCTGCGAAGGTGTCAACACGATCGTTGGCCGGTAATAGCTGTCCCGCAGTCTTCCGGCAATAATTCCGATCACTCCTTCGTGAAGATCATCGCCTTCGACCACTAAAAAGGGGTCTTTCGGATAGCGGTCCTTCACCAGATGATGACATTGTTCCAAACCCGCTTCCTGAATGTCTCTACGTTCGAGATTCAGCAATTTAAGACGCTCTGCAATGCTTTTCGCTGTTTGTGGGTTCTTTGTCACCAGCAGCTGCACCCCTTTGCGGGCATCGTCAATACGACCGGAAGCATTAAAATGCGGTCCAATGACAAACCCCAGATCCCGCACTCCAATCTGATCCTTTTTCAGGGAAAGTGCTGAAATAAGTGCCAAAAGCCCGCAGCGCTCGGTTCTTCTGATTCTCTTCAGGCCATATTTCAATAATGTGCGATTTTCATTCTGTAGTGGTACTACATCACACACCGTGGCAAGTGCCACCAGATCCAGCAGTTCTGTCAACTGACTCTTCGGTAATTCCATTTGCTGTTGCAGCGCCTGAGCCAATTTAAAGGCAACGCCGCAACCGGAGAGTTCTTTGAAAGGATAAGCACAGCCCGGCTGTTTGGGGTTAATGATGATGGCTTTCGGCAGCTGCTCTCCCGGAGTATGATGATCGGTGATGATCATATCCAGCCCAATGCTTCGGGCATAAGAAATCTCTTCCAGTGCACTGATCCCACAGTCGACCGTGATGACCAGATCAGCCTGATAATCTTCCCTGATTTCCAGCAAAGCATCACGATTAAGCCCGTAACCTTCCTCCTGCCTCAAAGGGATATAGAACTCGATTTTTTGTGTTAGCGGAAAGAAAAAGTCGATCAATAGTGCAACGGATGTAATGCCATCCACGTCATAATCTCCATAGAAAACAATTTTTTCCTGTTTGTCCAGTGCTTCAGTGATTCTATTGACAGCTTCCATCATCCCTTTTAACAAAAAAGGATCATAGGTTAACTGGGGCCGATCGGATAAAAATTCAGACATTTGTTCGTAGTCTGTCATGCCGCGGCTGGCAAGAATTTTTTCGATCAATGGATCATAATGCCCCGGTAGTTTAACATCTGAAAGCGGTTGAATTTTTTGCCAGTAAGTTTTATAGGAATGTGTCATCGGGTCCCCTCATTCATGGAGTCATCCAGTTGTTGTAGTATTTCGCCCGCTATCCCCTGAAAGACAATATCAAAGGAACAGGCGCTGGATACAGGATCACGGTTAATGAGAATTTTTTTGCCTTTAGCCATTATCGGTAACTGGTTTACAGGAGACACCTGCAGGCTGGTTCCAATGACCAGCAGCAGGTCCGACTTTTGGATCTCGTAAAAAGCCTGGTCCCATGCTGCTGCCGGCAGTGTTTCGCCAAAAAGGACCACTCCAGGGCGCAGCCTGTCGCCGCAGACACCGCAGGGATTTTTCATCATAAAATCAGCGGGGCTTCCCGGATGATTTTGGTGAATGCATCGAACATGATTGAGAGCGCCGTGCAGTTCAAAAACTCGGTGGCTGCCTGCCTGTTGATGAAACCCGTCCACATTTTGTGTGGCTATTGACTGAACTAGCCCTTTCTGTTCCCAAACAGCCAGAATGCGGTGGCCTTGATGAGGGCTGCAGCGCTTCAGTGTCTGAAACCGCATGGTGTAGAATTCATGAAACAGGTCATAATCATATTGCATCGCTTCCACGGAAGCAACCTGTGCAGGATCTGTTTTGGTCCAGTGTCCGCCAGGTGAACGGAAATCCGGGAGGCCGCTTTCCGTCGACATTCCGGCACCTGTAAAAACCACTGTGGAAGTTGCTGTTTTAATCCACTGGGCTGCCTGCAGTATCTGATCGTGATGCCTGCTCATATTTAATCGACTCCTTTTGTCTGCATAGTATGTGCCAGTGACCATATCTCTGATTAATTTATCTGATTCTCGCTGATTCTCTCCATTAATCATACCATAATTGATTTTCACATTTCGTTTTCCGTGTGATATGTTATAATAGATAAAGTCTGTTACAGAATCCATCAAGGTTATGTTCAATTCAAGGAGGGTACCAACCATGAATATTATGAGTCAACTAAACCCGTTGGCAATCACCATTATCGTTTTTATCCTGGTGATTTTTTTCAGCGCTGTCATCACAACCATTACGATTCGCAGCAAATACCATCAGCTGGGTGACAGTCTCGAACAGATAAAAGAAAAA
Source organism: Bacillota bacterium (assembly GCA_033549305.1). Lineage (GTDB taxonomy): Bacteria > Bacillota > Clostridia > Peptostreptococcales > Tindalliaceae > Anoxynatronum. The sequence continues at coordinate 18,572 of JAWSUV010000026.1, forward strand.
AAATCTGCCCATCCTGTTTTACAGGGCATCCTTGAAAGTTATAAAACGGCTGCCAGGGGAAACCATCACGAAGTCAACACCCAGGCAATCATTGAACGCCACTTTAATCATGACTTCCGTTCACTGAACATTGGGGAACGCTTTGTTAGAGCCGCGGTTTCTCTCATGATCATTCTGGGCCTGCTGGGAACCTTTTACGGGCTGACCTTATCCATCGGGAACCTGGTAGAACTTCTTAGTGCCGGTCAACATACTGAAATGCTCACCAGCATGGATTCCATCATCGGCGGTCTGATTGACTCAGTTCGTGGTATGTCGGTTGCTTTTGTCACGTCACTTTTTGCCATTGCCTGCGCGATATTATTAACGGTGCTGACCATCTTTAATAACATTGAAGCTGCGCGTGAAAATCTTTTTGTTGATCTGGAAGAGTACCTGGATAATATTGTAGCACTTGAAGTATCACAGGAAATCGACAGCGAATATGAGATGCTGAACAAAGCCCTGAAAAATACGCTGGATGATTTCTCCTCAAATATGGAAAGAAGTTTTAATTATGTCGTTGAAAGTTTTCAGGGTCCGCTGACTGCCGCAACCTCTGAAATTGGAAATGCTTCCGACCAGCTTTTAAAGAGTATTGCGCTGTTTGATCGTTCATTGGCGAATTTCCGTGAAAACACACGGGATTTTTCAGAGTTTAACCATCACCTTCGGACAAACATCGACCGTATGAATGTTGGGTTCGCAGATCTGACAGAAACCTTGAAAGAATCCAGCCGACCCTCTGAACAGGATTCGTAATCAGGCTTGACCATCAATTGTATTGGTATTTCCGGAAAGGCGGTTCTTCATGAAAATGAGAAGAAGATATTTTCGAAATGGTGCTGAAACCGAAAATTTTTGGCCTTCATTCACCGATCTGATTTCAACCATCGCGTTGGTGCTGTTCTTCTTAATGCTCCTCGCATACCTGCAAAATATTGTTTCTGGAAAAAATCTTGAATTTGCCCAGCGTCAGGTTATTGATACCCAGCGAAGGCTTGAATCCGCAAATGCAGAAATCAGCCAGGCAGAAAAGAATCTGCGGCTGTTGGAGGACCGGCTCGAGGATGTGAAGGCGGAAGTTGAGATTGGTGAAATTGCATTGACATTATCTGAAAGACAAATCGAAGAACAGCAGCAGATTATCGCTGAAAGCAACCGGGAACTGGGAGATCTCAGAGCCCGTTTATCCGGCATTGCACTTTTACGCCTGGAAGTGCTTGAACAAGTGAAAGCAAATATCGAAGCCGAGTTGGGCAGAACCAACGAAGCTGGCGAAGAACTTGTTTCCATTGCCGACAACGGTAATATTGTCATCAACGAAGGACTGGTCTTTGCTTATAATTCCTACGCCATCAAAACTGAAGGCCAGGCATTATTAAACCAGCTGGCCAGCGCTTTCGAACGAGTTCTGGATGACCGTGACACACGTTCCAACATTGATGCCATCAGCATTCAGGGTCACACCGACTCCACCGGCAGTCCGGCCTATAACCGGGATCTGTCAACCAAACGTGCTACGGCCGTTGTCACGTATATGATGTCGGGAAATACCAACCTGGAGCGCAAGTATGGCTCATATTTCGCTGCCAGCGGTTACTCCGAGTTTCGACCCATTGCCTCCAACCAAACGGCCGCCGGCCGCGCTCAAAACCGGCGCATTGAAATCTCCATCATCCTGAAGGATGAACAGGTACAGAACATCATTGACACGTACCTGGAGGATTCCGTGGATTTGTTTTCACGAAACGTACCGAGTGAATCCTGATCATGTTGAACAGACCTGATTTCGTCCCCTGTTTTTTGCACGATACAACCTGTCGTCCACCCGTTTGATCAGGTCATCAGCCTGATCATTATTTTTGTACATGGAGACACCAAAACTGCATGTCATTGGATCGCTATGACTAAAGGAAAATGCTTCAATTTCCTGGCGCAGTTTTTCTGCTAAAATCTCAGCACCTCTCAAATCTGTTTCCGGAGCCAGTATGATGAACTCTTCCCCCCCAAAACGGGCAAAAATATCAATTTCCCGAATATGTTCGTTGACCACATCTGTCAATTCCACCAGAATTTTATCTCCCAGTTGATGACCGTAGGTGTCGTTGACCTGTTTAAAACAATCAATATCGAACATCACAAGGGAAAAAACGGTGTGAAATCGTCTTGATTTTTGGATCTCTTCCGCCAGTGATCGATTGAACTGAACCCGGTTATAAATCTGTGTTAATGGATCAATGATGGCAAGTTGCTGGTAATACTGACGTTCATGCTCCAGTTCTGTTACATCGGTAAGTGAAATTATTTTTAAATGCGGCTGATCCGGGAAACGGGCAGCTTTCATGTGAAAGTAGCGTTCCTCACCCGAATCGGCATCCGTTATGATGATTTTTTGTTCCTCATCCATCGTTTTTTCCCAGTCACTCTCCTTAAAACGATGAAAATCCGGCATTTCGTTTAGATGTTGAAAAACGTTTTCGAGGTAAAACAGGTCTTTTTCTTCCGCCAGGTTGAAGAATTGACGGAATCGCTGGTTGGCATCCACTACCATTTGCCCATCCGTTACAATAACCATACTCTCCTGAAAATCCAGGACCGTCCTTATATAACTGCGTTGATGCTCAAGTTCTTTCTTAATCAGGTATTCACAGTGAACTTTATTCACAGCCCCGTCAAGTTTGTCTATGTCCAAGGGCTTCATTAAAAAGGTCAAAACACCTAAATCAATCGCTTTAGACAGGTATTCCGTTTCATTGTAAGCTGTAATGATCATCACTGTGATTGTTGAATTCACTTCCCTGATTCTACTGATCAGTGTCAGTCCTGAAATATCCGGCAGATTCAAGCCAGTCAGCACCACTTCCGGCTGATGTTCCTGAAACAGTTCCCATCCCTGCTCTCCATTCGATGCCACCAGCACCTGGCTGAAGCGGCGTTCTAAAAGCACTGCTATCCGTTCCCGTGATCCTTCTTCATCTTCTACCAACAGAATCCTGAGGGGATCATACCGTTTAAGATTCATATGGGCACCTCCACGATAATCCACACGCCTCGCATTGATCGGATAGATAATGTGAGAGAATGTAATGAATGCATCTTTTCTCATTAAAAGTACCCATGATGGTTCCTCCCGCGATTCTTCAGCTGTGCGTGTTTCTATGATGAGTCATCATTTCAGCCACCTGCTGGATATAGACATCGACATTAAATTTTCGACGGCACCCTTTTTCATTCATGTACCTGATTTTTCCAAATACTTTTCGTTCAGCCCAGGCCCGGTCATGGACACCTCCGATGCTCCAGGCAATCCCTGCATACCCATTGGGATCACGCCCGTCAAGGAAGTATTTATCATTCAGATAGATGGCATCTGCCAGGGCAGTGGCAGCATCGGGTGTCCATTCGAGAATTTTTTTTGCCCAGTACATGCGCAGGTAGCCGTGCAGTGATCCCGTGAGTTTCATCTGTTGCAGCGCTGCGTTCCACAGGATGTCATGCGTTTGTGCTCCTTCTAATTCGGATCTGGTATACAGATAATCCCGCTGATCCTGCTGATGGTCCGCAAGAGTTCTTTGTGCCCAGGGATGGAATGCGGCTGTTTTATCATACTCAGGCTGATAAAAACAAAAATTATCGGACAGCTCTCGTCTGACAATCAACTCCTCTAAAAAATCATCCCGATGCTTGCTTGGAACTGATTCTTTCATGACTTCAACCGCAATCCGCTGCGCAGACACCTGTCCGAAATGCAGGTAGGGAGATAATCCGGAAACAGCGTTTTTAAAGGGATCGTTTCTCTCATTACCATACCGGTGAAGCTTTTCGTTCAGAAAGAACTGAAGCTTTTCTTTTGCCGCCCTGGGTCCGGAAGCCGGGTACAAGCAATTTGAGATATTTCCGTCATTCTGTCCCATCATCCAGGAGTGGCTTGATTGCCATGTCTGCGATGTACTTTGGGATTCCAGTTCCGGGTAATCCGTCATGTATTGTGTCAATTTTCTGTGAATTTTAGGTCGAAAGGTGTAAGCAGCGTATTCCAGTTTTGATGAAGCTTCCCAGCAGGGAACAATATTATGGCTGTCTACCTGGTGAAACGCACATATGGTTGTTGTCAAGACAACCTGCTCCCACTTCTTTTTAATGGTGAGGGGATTGAAATCAGTCACCAGCAACGGTACCTGCCATTCGTTAATGAGTTGAGGCAGACGTATCACAGGCGATTCCCGAATCAGATGAAAGGGAATTCCTTTTTCTTCAAGTGTGGCGGCCGTTTCCTGCAATCCCTCTATCATAAACTGATAATGATCCTGACTGGCCTGTAGGTATTCTGGTACCAGGAAAAAAATGACAACCAAATGGGCGTTCAGCTGCCGGGCCTGCTGCCGGGCGTATAACAGCCCCCAGTGATCTTCTGCCCGTTGATCCCGGTTCATCCAGAACACAACTGGGCCCGGTGGTGATTTCTTTGATGAAACGCCTTCAGACAATATCCTGACTCTATTATTCACTGAGACACCTCTTCGCTATGATTTTCCACTCCACACCCATACGACAGCAAATCCCACGATAAAAAGAATCGGCACCAACCAATTGAAGCTACTGGGGATCAGGGCCCGAGAAGATCCAAGTATGAGTCCGGCAAAAAAATAGGAAACGAGTCCGCGATACCGGGCATAGAATTTTTCCAGCATATTGACCAGAAGAAACATCCCCGCAAGGCTCCCGGCGCCAAACACCAGCAGGCGGCTCCAGTAAAGGTCACTGAGATAGAACAGCACCGTATCGTAGATGCCCATGACAATCAGCACGGAACTGCCTGGAAGCCCAGGCAGTACCATGGTGGCGCTGGCAAGAGCGCCGCCGATAAAGAGGTAGGACAGGCTGACTTCCTCGATTGCCGAAACGATGCCGATGGGATCTGCCCCCAGAGCAAAGCCCATAATCGCTCCCGCACCAAAAAACGCAATCCTGCCTTCATTGATATCCGGACAACAGCGCAGCACTGCCCGGATGGAAGCCAGCAGGCAGCCCAATAAAAAGACCGCTGTTTCATTGCGATATGTTTCAAAAAAGAATGAAAACAGTGAACCGCTTAGAAAGATGCCAATGATCACTCCGCCCAGCAGTGGCAAATAGGGTTTTAGCTTCAGGTGTACCAGGTCATGGACCAGTTGTTCGTAGATGCCAAAAATAACAAAGACGGTACCGCCACTCATTCCTGGCAGTACCATGATAAATCCAAGCACAACACCTTTAATCCATAAAACCATTCACGTCACCCCGCGGCGTTTATTTGTAACGTGTTACTGTGAACCGGGATATCTTAAACGGCTCATTTTCAGGAATACCTGCTTTTTGACAGACGATGGATAACTGCTGTTCAACTGTCTGAACACCGTCAAGTGCCGGTAGCAGCAACCCGCGTCGATACCCTGATTCTACCACGACTCCATATATTTGTACATCCAGTTCATCCGGCCCATCAACGGATTCCAGATTTCCCATCACGTCCACTTTTACATCCAGATTCTTCAGCTCTTTAAGATGGACCGGCGAAAACCGCGGATCCTCAGTGGCGGCCTGTATGGCATTGACGATGATTTCATTGCCCAAGTGTTCCTGAACGGCTTCAATAGTTCCGATACATCCACGCAGTTTTCCACCGGAATGCAGTGAAACGAAGGCGCCGGCCTTGACTCTTAAGGCTTCTTTGAGAAAAGAATCCTCAGGATATCTTGTCATGTATTCTTCGAAATTCAACTGCGATCCTTCTTTCAGGTACTGCCTGATTGTGTCGAATGCTAATTTAACGGCTGTATGATGTTCGGTTGTTTGGTTAACTGCTGTAAAAGCACAGAGATAACCAACACCATAGGGACCTTCATAACTATACAGTTTCGTTTCTGTTTGAAGTTGCTCCAGAATGCCGGCCGTAATCACAAACGACACCAGGCCGCATTGCCCTGCAGGTTCACTCAGTTGATCAGGAATGTCTTTCAGATCTTTCAGCCGATTCCTGGTAAATGCATCCCGGACCATGTGATCAAAGGCGGGGCCTTTTGGATGAAACCCATAGGGGCCGTCTTCCTTTAAACGGTGTGACAAATCGCCACTGCTCAACAGCAATATGCGTTCATTCACATCATCCAAGAAATCTCCCAGTTTTCTCCCTGTCTCAAACGCCAGCTGCAGTGATTCCCAGCCAACGGAAAGATGAAGAACCGGAACATTTTCAATCTGTTGTTTCATTAAATAAAGTGGTACCAAAGCGCCATGATCCAGCGACAGCCAACTGCCCGAAACCGGGAGATGATGCTGTTCAGCAAACCGCAGCAGTTTTTCCGCCAAAGGAAGAGCGTTTTCTGCCTCAAACCGGATTTCCGGATGACCAAAGGCAGCGAAAGTCCCTTTAAGCTTCGGTTCGCGGTTCACTGCCAACAGCTTTTCTCCAGCTCTCCCGTGAGGGGTTAGCACCACCGCGACATTCGGTTGAAGCGCTTCAATCTGCTTTATCACCTGATGAAATCCGGTTTGAGTTTCTGAAGCTTCCCGTTCGTTTCCCCTGCCAATTTCCGGAATAAGAATCGGCGGATGTGGTAAAAAAGCAGCGCCGATGATGGGGGTCATGCAGATCACCCTTTCATGAATCACCTAGATATTTCCCTTATAAACATATTTGAGTGATTGAGCGGCCATCTGATAGATATCGTTGATAAAGCCAACCGGTGTGGGTGGTTCATTGTAATGATAGCCCGGGAAATACCGGCTGATGTGTAACGGAATTTCTGTCGATAAAGCTGCGATCCAGTTTATCATGTCATTAAGTTCCTGCAGGGTATGCATGTTCGTCACCAAAAGTGTTGTGATTTCTACATGACACCTCTCATGGGCCGTCCGTATGGTTTCCAGTACGGGCTGTAGTTTTCCACCACAGATTTTTCGATACGTCTCATCAGAAAAAGCTTTTAAATCAATGTTCATGGCATCCATCAGGGGCAGTAATTTTTTCAGTGGCTCCTGGCAGATATACCCATTCGTCACCAAAATGTTTGATAAACCACTTTTCTTTGCCAGGGCAGCTGTGTGATGCACAAATTCATAAAAGACAATCGGCTCGTTATAGGTGTACGATATACTTGGGACACCAGAAGCCAGTGCCTGCTCAATCACTTGTTCAGGGGAAAGCGTCCGCGTTTTCGGATACTCCATGGCAATGTGGTAATTTTGGCAGTATGGACATCGAAGATTGCAGCCGTAACTGCCGATTGAATAAGTGCGTGTGCCCGGCATAAAACGCGCAAGGGGTTTCTTTTCAACAGGATCTAGCTGAATGGCACTGATCTTGCCATAGTTCAGACTGACAAGCCCTTCTTCATCATAACGTCTCACTCGGCAGATCCCTGTTTTACCAGGATCAAGCAAACACTGATGCGGACACAATCCGCACCGGATTGATTTGCCTTCCTGTGTCGCAAATTGTGCCAACATCACCACGGATACCTCCTGAATACAGATTTTCTGATGACATTTTCCTGAGTAAGCAGTTGTTCTATTTTATCTATTCCCATCCCGGACCGTTTCATTCATTGATTTTGCCTCAATCGACAGTTCGCCACCGGATGTGCTCACCACCACATGCTGATGGGGCATGATTTCGCCTGCCAGTATTTTTCTCCCCAATCCTGTTTCAAGCTGCTTTTGAATGAACCGCTTAATGGGCCTTGCTCCATAAACAGGTGAATAGGCTCTCTCCAAAATCAGTGTTTTGGCAGCATCTGATAATTCGATGGTAATCTGCTGTTCTTTCAGCCTGTGTTCAATTTCTTTCATCGACAAGTCGATGATGACGAATATATCTTCCCTGGATAATGATTTAAACAATACGGTTTCATCAATCCGGTTCAACATTTCCGGGCGAAAGCTTCGCTGAAGTTCATGCTGTATCATTGACCTGGTTTGTTCGGAGATGGTGTCGCGACTTGACAGATCCTCCAGAATCAGCTGGCTTCCAATATTTGATGTCATGATGATAATAGCGTTTTTGAAATCGACAGTTCTGCCCTGGCTGTCCGTCAGACGCCCATCATCTAAAATTTGAAGCAGAATATGGTAGACATCAGGATGTGCTTTCTCGATCTCATCCAATAAAATAACGCAATAGGGCTTACGCCTTACCGCTTCTGTCAGCTGCCCCCCTTCTTCATACCCGACATAACCCGGAGGAGCTCCCACCAACCGTGAAACGGAAAATTTTTCCATGTATTCGCTCATATCGATGCGCACCATGTTGGTTTCCGAGTCGAAAATTGCCGTTGCCAGCGCCTTGGCAAGTTCTGTTTTTCCCACTCCTGTTGGACCGAGAAATAAAAAGGAGCCAATGGGACGACGGGGGTCTTTCAGACCGGAGCGCGCCCGGATCACAGCGTCACTGACTGCAGCCACTGCTTCTTCCTGCCCAATGACCCGCTGTTTCAGCACTTTTTCAAGGGTGAGCAATTTCTCCCGTTCACTGGCCAAGAGACGGGATATCGGTATTCCTGTCCACCGGGATACGATCTGGCTGATTTCCTCTTCCGATACTTCTTCCTTAATCATGCGTTCATGCTGATCACTTCCTATTTTATCCTGCAGTACATGTAATTGTTTCTCCATTTCCGGCAACTCTCCATATTTCAGTCGGGCCAACTTTTCAAGATCATACTGCCTTTCAGCCTTTTCGATATCAACCCGGATCGCTTCGATGGATTCTTTCAGCTGCTTCTGCTGCAATAATCCTTCCTTTTCCTGCCGCCATCGGGAACTCAGGTGTTCCGTTTTTTCCTTCAACTGAAAAATCTCTTTTTCAAGTTCCCTCAACCGTTCTTTCGACACCGGATCTTTTTCTTTGGACAATGCCTGCTTTTCAATTTCCAGCTGCATGGTGCGGCGCTGCAATTCATCCAGCTCAGTGGGCATGCTGTCAATTTCTGTCCGGATCATAGCGGCAGCCTCATCCATTAAATCAATGGCTTTATCCGGCAGAAAGCGGTCGGTAATATAGCGGTCTGACAGCACTGCACAGGCAACAATAGCATTGTCAGATATTCTCACTCCGTGATGAATTTCAAAGCGTTCTTTCAGGCCTCTTAGAATTGAAATAGTATCTTCCACATCAGGGGGATCAATCAGGACTTTCTGAAATCGTCTTTCCAGCGCCGCATCTTTTTCGATGTGTTTGCGGTATTCATCCAGGGTTGTCGCCCCAATACAGTGAAGTTCACCTCTGGCAAGCATCGGTTTCAGTATGTTTCCCGCGTCCATGGCGCCTTCTGCTTTTCCAGCTCCCACAATATTATGCAGTTCATCCACAAAAAGAATGATTCGTCCTTCAGAATCAGCAATTTCCTTAAGAACGGCTTTCAGGCGTTCTTCAAATTCGCCACGAAATTTTGCGCCGGCAATCAGTGCTCCCAGATCCAGGGAAAAGATGGTCTTATCTTTCAGTCCTTCCGGGACATCTCCTTTAACAATCCGCTGCGCAAGTCCTTCTGCAATGGCCGTCTTACCAACACCCGGCTCACCGATCAGCACAGGATTGTTTTTTGTCCGGCGGGAGAGAATCCGGATAACACGCCTGATTTCCGCGTCTCTGCCAATCACTGGATCCAGTTTTCCTTTTTGCGCCTGTTCATT
>JAWSUV010000027.1:0-28276 GCA_033549305.1 Bacillota bacterium
TGATTACTGACTGTTCCATGGAATCACCTCCAGCCGGTTCACCATGCGCACCCACCGGGCACCGGCGGAGAGATACACATGACCGCCTTCCCCGGGAAGGGATGTGCGCAGCAAATCTTCGTTGTCATACACGCCGTCCTCCGGTAAAAAGGCCAGGCGGTAGCCCTCTTCCCATTCCGGCAGCCCGGCACCGTTGTAGGTGACAGCCAGGACCATGTCTCCCTGGTACTCGTACCAGCCAAATGCTTCCGGAACCACGTTCTCATAGGGAAAATCCTGCCGGTAGCCGTCCCAGGAATGGACCCGCAGCCGGTCACCGGGCTCCATGCCGCCCACCAGATCAGCCAGGTCTTTTATGGGTACCCCCCGGTAGGTCCCTTCCGACCGAAAATTGCCGTGCACGTTCTGAAACTGGCCTTCCCGTTCAACCGTGGCCATGGCCAGCAGTTCTTCCCTAGTCAAAACCAGATCATCCTCCCGGCCGGTAACCACCAGGTCCGTGCTGCGGGGAGGCGCTTCCACGGGATGAGCGGCCACCTCCAGCGTCTCTCCCAGGGTCACCAGGGCATAGTGATGAAATCCGCCTTCGTCTTCGGCGGCATACAGCCTGGCCCCGGCGCCACCGCTGACCACCCGGGTCATCCCTGCCACTTCGTCATGGTGAAACATGTGAATGTGGCCGGTGAAAAGCCCCCGAATTCCGTTATCCGGATCGGTCACCTGCTCAAGGAAGGCGACCCCCATCGCCGGATCAAGGAAGGAATGACTTCTTCCCCGGGGATCCGTGGGCGGACAGTGCATAAAGAGCAGGGTCTCCCGTTGGCTGCCCAGCTGCTCCTCCAGCCATGACAGCTGCCTTTCCGTCATGTTCAGGGAAGAGGTGTCCATGAACAGGAACTGATATCCCCCCAGGTCAAATCCGTGTTCCCGGGGAGCGATGCGCTGTTCAAAGTGAGCCATTCCTTCACCCCGCACGTCATGGTTTCCCGGCACGGCGAACCAGGGAATTTCCAGAACGGACATCACTTCCAGCAATGAATCATATTCACCTTCCTGCCCGGAGGGGACCAGGTCGCCCAAATGGATCAGAAATGCGGCATCGGTGCCGTTGATGCCGTCAATGATCCGGGCCAGCACGTCATCGTTGCCCTGGTTATCGCCCAGCACCGCAAAGGTCAGGGGGTGAGAAAGATCCTGTTCATCCCACCGAACGTTCACCTGTTGTTCGGCCAGTGCGCCATCCAGGATCATCTGCACACTGGTGGGGGAAAGCTTCTCCATTTCCAGCATCCGGGAAGATTCGTCAGAGGACGGAGAAGTCCATCCACCTGTCAGGCGGTCCGCAGGCACATTCTCCACCCGCAGCTCCACCCTGCTGTTTCCACTGGAGTCACCCGTCAGGCGAATCGCCACTTCCGGAGAGACAGCCCGAATCCGGATCTGTTCCGCGGAGTGCTCCAGCACAATCCCCCCGGATACTTCCATCGCCAGGGGTTCTGCCGGCGGCGAACCACAGCCGGTCAGGAGCAGGATTCCTGTCAGAATTATTGCCACCAGGGCTTTCCCGGGCCAGCTCCATAACGTCCACATTCTTCCTGCAGAGGAGATCGCTGGGGTTTTCTTTTGTTTCCGTACACAGGCGTTTCCCATGGCTGTTCTCAACCTCTTTCCCTCTATGTCTCTAAGTACCGGCAAACCTGTTTTGCACCGCCAGCAGGTTTGGCTGGCTATTCCACTTCAATGGTGCTGATGTTACGCACCCAGTAAGGCTTGTTCACATCTCCCGGTTCGCGCTGCCCGACCACCAGCTGGAACGGGTTGCCTTTTTCAGGATCAAAGGCTTCTCCCGCCTGCTCCCAGGCGATGATCATCTTGTAAGCCGCTGCCGGATCCTGCTCGTCGATATAGTCTTCCCGCTTCACTTCCTCCAGGGTAAAGCTCACCTGGTACCCGTCCTCCGCCGTCAGCGTGACCGTCCGGGCATTTTCTGTTAGCCCGGCACTTTCCTGCAGCAGGTGCCAGAGCCACACCCCTCTAAAATCAGTGTATTCCTTGGTGCCGTAAGTGTTCAGGGAAAAATAGTTTGCTTCCACCAGCCCTGCTTCCATTTCTTTCATCTGTTTCAGTGAGACCTGCACCGGAGCGGTCACACCGCTGCCGGTGATCTCCACCGTATAGGCGTCATCAGCTGAAAAAAGACCCTGGCAGCCGGTGATGAGCAATCCGAAAATCAGCAGTACCGTCAACATCTGCCGGCGAGTTCTTTGTTTGTGATGGATCATGCGGGATCACCTCCTGTCGGTTGAAATGTGTCTGTCTGAAAACAGCAAAGGAGAGGGAAACAGTGTTTCCACTGATCCCCCTCAATGCGCATTCCCTGCCTGTTGCTGCTGTTAGTTGATAAATTCGATCCTTTGGAGCACTTTCAACAGCATCATTGCTGCCTGGGCCCTTGTCACAGGCTCCTGGGGCTTAAAGCTGCCGTCCGGGAACCCGCTGATGAGCCCTTCGCTGACCATGAGAGCTGCCGCCTGTTTTGCCCAGCTGCCCACCACAGCCGCATCGGTAAACCTTTCAAGCTCAGCGGCGGTCTGTGCGTCGTCCGGAAGAGTTTCTGCCTGGCCGGTCATTGTCAGCACCTTGGCGAACACAACGGCCAGTTCCTGCCGGCTGATGGTGCGATTTGGTTCAAAGCGGCCGTCCGGATATCCCGAAATCAGCTGTTCTCCTGTCACCGCTCCCAGCCTGGCTGCATACCATTCGCTGCCGGTCACGTCCGCAAAGCTATCGGCTTCCGCCATCCTGTCTGCCAGCGCCAGCCCTTTGGCCAGCAGCACGGCTATTTCCGCCCGGGTAATCTCGCTGTTCGGGTCAAAGACCGTTTCACTCCGGCCGCTGATGAGCAGTTTGGATGCCATGGCGTTCACAGCCGCTTCGGCCCAGTGTCCGCGGGTGTCATCAAAGACCTTCTCAGTTCTGAGGATGGTGTACAGGCTGTTGGAACGGCTGTGCATCTCAGCAACCCACTGGCCGTCTTTTTCAAGGAACCGGGTGGGGACAAATTCGAACCCGCCGGTTTCCGGATTCCAGCGCACACCGGTTGTCTGCGAGGCATCTTCCGGTTCATCCTCCATCGCCAACAAACGCTTTACATAGACATCTCCAAAGGTGTTCATCGGTATACTGTTGCCATTTGCGCTAAACGAGATTTCAAAGACGACCGGCCAGACAAGCATCTGCTGCCCTTCCGCCACTGCTTCTTCCGCTGCGGCGGCTTCGGCCGCATCTGCCGTCCTGATGATGATCTCCAGGTTCACTTCTGAAACCTCAACACCCATCTTTTCCGCCATTTCTTCCAGGGGCAGCAGGCCCATCGGCAGGTAATAGCTTCCGAACGGGGTTTGCAGTATAAGTGTGATGTTCTGGGACGCGCCCTGCTTCAGGATATCTCCATTGATGTGCAGGTGTAATTCATCGCTTTCGTCATCCGCCTCGATGATTAGGGTTTGGCCGGCCATGTCGTCAAAGACAGGCAGGATTCGTTCGTCCAGTGTAATGGTTTCAATCTTGCGGTCGTCCGTCTCCGTTATTTCACGGCTGCCGTACTGTTCAAAGTCGAGAATGGTGACTACTCCCATCGGCAATGGCTCAACAGGCACCTCCATCACTGGCGGCTGGAAACCACCAGGTGTGCCGGTTCCCGGAGCCACCGATGATGTGTTGACGGTGAGGGTCATCACATCTCTAACCCAATTGGGTTTGTTGATTTCTCCTGTTTCTGTCTGGCCCACAACAAAGCGCAGCGGGTAGGTGCCGAAACGTTCCACACCGGCTTCTTCCCAGGCCAGGATCATGGGCAGTCCGTCAATGGTATTGGTGCGCACCTCTGACAGGTTGTAGTTGCGGTAAAAACCGTCTGATGCGGTGATGCGCACACTTTCGGCTGAGCTGCCAAGCCCCGTCAGGGTGTCCAGGAGGTATGGCAGAGAAATACCTGTAAAATGCGTGTTTTCTTCGGTGCCGAAATTGTTGATGGAGAAATAGGTGGCGGACACCCTGCCGGCCGAGGCTCTCTTGAGATCGTCCAGCGTGTAGTAGTGGGTTCTGGAGACGCCCTGTCCGTCCACCTTCACCACCCAGTTGTCCGGAATGACGATTCCTACGCCGCCACCGCCGCCATTTCCGGGATCAGTGGGATCTCCCGGATCAGTGCCTGTGTCGTACAGATCTTTCAGGCCTGCAACGGCAACACCGCCATTGGTGCCAATCCACAGTTGCTGTTCACCATCTTCTTTCGCAAACCAGACGCTGTTAAAGGGAGTGGTGGGCCAGGCATTGTCATTATTCAGGACCGCGTACCGGCCGTTCAGATCCCGGTAATACAAACCGCCGGTTGTGGTGCCGATCCACAGGCCGCCGCCGCTGTCGGCTTCCACCACACGGATGCTGTCCCCTTCCTGCAGGTAAGGCAGCAATTCCCTGTCTGATTCATAGACGGTCTTGGTTCCGTTGGGGGCAATGTAATCCACTTTGCCGAACCGGGCAATCCACACCCCGCCCTGCGGGTCGATGGAGATGGATCTGACCCAGCTGCCGAAAAACTCATTGCTGGTGTAGGCTGTGACCTGGCCGCCGGCACTGCGGTACGCATATCCGCCCTGGTAGCCGGTGTCCGTTTCATCGGGATAAAACCCGATCCATGCGCCACCCTGATCATCCAGGATGATGCAAGTGATGGAGTTTGCAGGATAAGCGTCATCTTTCAGATATTGCCACTGACCTTGCGGGCTGCGATAAACAAGCCCCACCGCCGTGCCGATCCAGAGGCCGCCGTCGTCATCCATGGCGATGGCCTGGGCAAATGCTGCGCCCGGAGGCAATACGGCAGTGTCCGATACTCCTGTGACGCCGGCGTCCATGCTGCTGAATGCGGCAGCCATATTCAGGGAAGCCAGTTCGCGGCTTGCCCGCACCACGAATTCCTCTTCCTCAGCTGCTTCATCATCATGCGATTCTTCCGGTTCAGCAGGCTCATCATTCTGAGAGGTATCCGGTTCAGCTGGTTCATCGTTTTGCGATTCTTCCAACTCAGTCGGCTCTTCCTCTTTCAGTGCTTCTTCCTGCTCATCTCCAGAATTCTGGGTTTCAGTCGGTTCTTCCATGCTCTCCTCAACACCGTTGTCCTGCTCATAGTCCAGACCTTCCGGTACAGTCATGAGGATTTCCACCATTTCGGGTTCAGTCACCTCAACCCCGTTGATCAGGGTCAGCCGGTTGCGCCAGTTGCTGCCATCATTGAAGTTGCGGTAAATGCGGATGACGGAGGAATCGTAGTCTTCCTTGGTGTCTTCAAATGATTCACCGTTCGCCAGCCACGCCACTAGGTAATCATCTTCGATGGCATCTGCCAGTGTAAAGGTTGTCAGGAAATTGTCAGTTGTTGTTGCTTTCAACTCCCATGCCGGATTGGTGATTCCCAGGCCGGCCAACAGGTCTGCCAGCAGTACGCCGGTAGCTTCATGGGTAAAGAGTGTGCTGCTTGCTGTAAATTGATAACTGCCGGTAGTTTGATCCAGTGCCTGCAGTTCTGCCAGGGTATACCCCTTTGATCCGCCTGGCACTCCGTCGCCGCTGACGGTGAATACCACCGGGTCAGGTTCCGGAAGCTCGCCTTCCGTGTAGACGGCCCAGTCATCGCCCAGCTTGTGGACAACACCCATGCCGTCCTCCGGCGAACCTCCGACGAACCAGACGCCACCCTGCTGATCCACGACAATATCGTAGACCGTATCATGGGGAAGCCGGCTGTTGTTCTTGTTATATAGTGTCCACTGACCGCCGGCACTTCGGAAGGCTGCTCCGCCTCCGTTGGTGCCAACCCAGATTCCGCCGTTGCCATCAGAAATCACGGTTCGGACACTGGCCCACGGAAGTCCGCTGCTGTCGTCGTTTCGGTAAATGGTCCAGTCAAGCTCCGGTGGCGGCAGGAGATCCGGATAAACTGCCGTCACCTCAATCCCGTTGGTCAGGGTCAGGCGGTTGCGCCAGCCGGTGCCGTCGTCAAAGTTCCGGTAAATGCGCAGATCATAGGGGTTGTTTCCGTCCCTGTCGGTGTCTTCAAACGGCTCGCCGTCCACCAGCCAGGTGATCAGGTAAGCCTGACTCTCCACCTCGGCAACGGTGATGTTCTTGTAGGCATTATTGGTGGTTTTGTCCGTGGTGGTCACATCAATAATCCACTCCGGATCATTGATATCCAGGCTGTCCAGCACATTCTTCAGCAGGGTGCCCGTGGCTTCAACGGTTGTGCCGCTGGAGGTGTAGGTTCCCGTCGTGACGCCCAGCGTCTGCAGTTCTGCCAGGGTATACCCCTTCGATCCGCCGGGCACGCCGTCTCCGCTGACGGTGAATACGGCAGGAGCTGGATCGTCATCAATCACATCTTCGGCTTTCGGCTCTTCATAGTTGCCCGTTCCCACCACGATGCAGTCCACCCATTTGGTCCACATGGAAATGTTTTCTTCCACGATCAGGCGGATAGGGCCGTATTCATTGTTGTTCACATAGCCTTCACTGTAAGAATAGGGTACCAGCGGGTATCCATTCAATGCATACCCCAGGATGATTTCCTTTCGTTCCCCGGCGCTGTTTAGTACCCCGTTCATGACATCACTGGTCACCTGCAGCTGGTTGTACCCGGCACCTGCATAGACCCGGATGCTGCTGGGGGTGGTTACGCCGTCAGCCAGACCGATAACATCCTTGATCAGGTTCCACAGGATGATTCCTTCCACTTCCGTGGTGCCGGAATAGACATCCCGGATAATATGGGGATCCAGGTCTTCCAGCTGCCGCAGAGTGAAGGTGCGGGGCTCAGCCACCTGTGAACCGGTGACACGCAGCACCGGCCAGTCCAGATATTGGGTGTACACACCAACATTATGCTTCCAGCTGTCACCTTCAGCGGCGTTCACGATGATCTCCGTTACCCGGCTGACAGATTTACCGCTGTTCTGATCGCCAAGTTCCGTCTGGCCGATAACCAGCCGCAGCGGCCCTCCGCTGTTGCCGGCTGATGCATCGTATCCATCTGATTCATCGTCCGGTACCAGGGGCATTTCATTTTTGCCGTAAGCCAGCATCACCTTGAGGTTGGATGCACCGCTGACTTCGTTCAGGTAGTCCCGCTTTGCGATTTCTTCCATGGTGAAGGTGCATTCGAAACCATCCGCCGCTTTCACGATGACTTCATCTGCGCCGGCTGTCAGGCCCACTTCCCGTCGCAGATACTCATAGATGTCGATGCCGCGGTATGTGTCCACACTCAAAACATTGTTCCGGTTCAATAGAGCGAATTCATCGGTGAAGATATAACCCTGCATTCGTTCCAGGGCCCCCACCGTCACCGTATGGGCACTTCTGACGCCGGTGCCGGAGATGCTCAGCACGTCATCCGCATACTGGTCGTACGGAGGCAACAGATGCGCCCAGGGATCCTGCTGGAGTTCCACCGTGATGCGGGTGACACTGCGCAGCTGTTGGCCTGGAGTCCCAACTTCTGTCTGCCCGAACAGGGCCATCAGCGGCCCATATCGGTTGAAGATCGGTCTGCCAATATATCCCGGATCATCCGGCTCGTCAGAGTTTCCGCCAGCCACCACCATCGGGTAGCCGTTTTTCCCAAACGCCAACACAGGCTTAATGTCTGTTGATCCGTTGACTTCATTGAAATAATCGTTCTTAAGAATATCTTCCATGTTTACTGTCAGTTTATCACCGGCGGCATTCTCAAAGCTCACCGTTCCTGTTGTGCCCGGCAGGCCGATCTTCTCAAAAAGCAGGACACTGAGACTGATGCCTTCATAGAGGTCAGAAATTTTAATACTGCCGCCACCCGCATTGTGAGTGTAATAGTACGTTTTCACCCGGGCATCGTCCCGCTGCCGGGCAGTGCCGCCGTAGACCATGTCTTCGATATCGGCAACAGTCAGATTATGCTCGGATACAATGTTCCCTTCTTCCCCTTTGATGAGGATGTCAATGGGGTTTTCCGCCAAGTCATCGTAGGGATCCCAGTTATGGGTGGTGTGGTTCACCGGTTCACCGATAACCACCCGCTTGGCGTACTGCACCTGATGGGAACCGTTGGTGTGTTCATAGTCACTTTTTCCGAAGATAATACGCAGCGGACCGCCGGCGTTCCGAAGCCCTGAGTTGTAACCATCGTCCGTCCCCCGGATCACGTAGGGGTAGCCGTTGAATCCGTAGGCCACCAGTACCGGGTAGCCGGTATCGAGGGGTTCAATGGCGCTGCCGTCGAAATCGTCACCCGTGTCAGCAGCGTCTTTTTCATAGTAGCCCCACCGGTCAGGATCTTTAAGATCCCCGATGGTCATTGGGGGAAAATTATAATCGTCCGCCGCCACAAAATTAACCGGTGTGTTTTCGTCGATATCCGGATCCAGTCCGGAAGCCAGCAGCAAATCCCACAGGGGAACGCCTTTGTACGTGTTGTAGTACCAGTAGTGTTCACTGTTGGACAGGCTGTACTCTTTCTCCAGATGAAGATCGGTCATGGCTTCCAAATCCGCCACGGTGTAGTTGACCTCTTTGCCCAGCCCGCTGCCGCTGAGGGAGAAGATGTAATTGGTGAACCGGGGATCATCGTAGGGTGGTTTGTCATGCTCGTAACCCGGCCGGATGTTTTTTTCCACATAAATGTAGGCAACATTGGAAAAGGCCTGGTCGTATCCGCCGGGAACATGATACACCAGCTTAAAACATCCGTCATCATTGTGTTTCTCTGGAATGTAACCGGCATCGGTGCTGGTGTACACCAGAGGCACCTCGTTGACACCATAGGCGACGATCATGCCCCGCTGTTCGTCCCGGACTTCGTCCAGGGTGAATTCAGCGATTTTCTGCCGGTTCTTGTCCCGGAAGACAATGTTGCCCAGATTGTCCCGCAGCGTGACGAATTCATCCAGCAGGTAGGAGACTTTGATGCCTTCATAGCTGTTGGTCAAAGACTGTCCGCCAATGGTCTCCATGTAGCCGGCACGGTGCTGTCCGGCATTTTCTTCCTCAATCTGCCGCAGGGAAAGTGCCCGGTAGGATTCCACGCCGGGGCCTTCAATGGTCATGGTGGCGCCGGTAATGGCATCTATGTTGTAGGGGGCGCCGTCATAGGAGATGTGCTTGTAGGGGCTGTCGGTGAAATCATCGTCAGGATCCGGCTCCACCGGCCGCTCTTCGCCGACCACGATACGGCGCAGATCCCGGATAAAATTGCTCTGGTTCATGTCGTCGATGTTACCGTCAGCCTGGCCCAGATACAGGCGCGGGCTGTTGATGTCATAGTGCTCTGCTTCGATCAGACTGATATCTTCCCATGTCACTGGGGGATTTAGCGGGTTCTCATCATTAACCAGCTGATCAAAGGTATCCTTTCGGTATGAACCAATCAGTGGATTGACAAGTTCTCCACTCACAAGAGTAAAGTCCGGATAATGATAAAGTGATTCCAGCTGGCTGATGGTCCAGGATCTTTTGAAACCGTCGGAGGCTACAAAAGTGATGGAATAATCCTCGTCCCCCAGCAGGGTTCCCTTGTCCAGCAGATTGAAAAGGTCAAAACCTTTGACTTTCCAGATCTTATGAAAACCGGATGAGTTGTTCGATGAAAAATACCGCTCCACCATCTCAGGATGGTTGAAATTCTTCCAGTCCGTTTCTGTGATGATCACATCCTCTTCCAGGCCGGTGCCGGTGATCACCAGAACCGGTTCGTCCGGTGCCGCATAAGCGGGAGTGATCGGGGCCAGTGCCAGGATGTTGGACATCAGCATGGCCGCAACCAGCATCCAGACAAAGGCTTTTCTTCTTGTTTTCCTGTTGATAAGGTTCATACAAACACCTCACTTCATTTTTTTGTTCCGACAATCACGTTCGTTGGCAGGAGCAACCATCCATTAACCACATAACTACAATTAACCAAAATCTTTCGCAGGTGAATCGTTTTCGTTCGCAGCCTGTGCCACCCCTTTCACTGATGCCGGTACCGTATTCTCTCCTGCCTATGTCGATCATCCCAACTCCAAATGGTGGTCCTGTCGGTATCGCCGACAGTGAAGCTCATTAACCTTGCTCTCGAAGCAGTGTTTCAGGCGTTCCGGATCCAGCGGAAACAACCGCATCGCTTCCAGTCGGAACAGCGTTGCCAGTTCCCGTTTCCAAAGGGTCCAGGCGGGGTCATAATGAAGCAGGTATACCATCACTGCCGCCAGGTCCTCCTCGATGAAGCCTGGCCTGCAGTTTTCAAAGTCAAACCCGTACAGGTGCCTTCCCACAATGAAATTCCGAAAATGAATGTCACACAGGATCATGGGCTGGCCATACAAATCCCTCAGATGCGCATACGTTTGATGCAGCCAGTTCAGCAGCCCGTACACCAGGTGTTTTTTGACCCGGTAACGTTCAAAATCCCGCAGATCATCCTCCTGTTCCGCTTTTTCCAGCAACTGGAGCAGGGTGCTGCCCGGAAGATGCTCCATGATCAGCAGCCTGTCGGTATACCGGTAGAGGCTGGGAACTGGAATTCCCTGAAGATGAAGATGCTCAAGAATCATCACTTCCCGTTGAAAGTGCTTCTGCGACTGCAGAAAATGCTTGACGACCACCTGCTTTTCCGATTCGTTTTCGCGGCCGTTACACACAACCCGGAAAACATTGTTTTTTTTGCTGTAATACTTTTCAGCCACCTGGTAATTTTCAATGCCGGTGGCTTCAACAAAACTGCGGTGGGGGAAAATTTCCTGTGCCATGGAACACCTCCAAATGGGGTCATTGTTTTTTTGTCTGTGCTCAGGAAAAACCGGAAAAAAAACGCCTGAGAGCAGGCGTTTACACGGTTGTGGCGTGCCGCAACTCTCCTTTTCAATGCGGGAGGCAGCACCGTTTCCAGTGTTACCCATTGGTCTGCAGCCATAGGATTCTTCCCGTAGGGAAACAGACTCGGAGGATATTCAATTATGGTTATTGCCTTCCATTCCAGGGCCGAGTGCTGAAACAAACACGTTATTCGATATGTTTTTATATGCATATCGTAACCAAAAAAAGAAGGCGCATTTCCAGTATAGTATACCGATTATTCCCTGTCAATCTTCTTTACCGCTTACTGTTCATGGAAACAACCATATATGACAGCCTGCTTTGCATCCTGTTATACATGCACAAGGCCGTGTTATACCCTTCCACCGGGCATTCGTTATGTATATCTTTCCATAACGCTTTCCCCATGATCCTTCCAGCTGTCAGGCGGTTCCGCCGGCAGCGGCAAAGAAGGCTTCTCCTCCATACTCCTTGCCAAAAACGGCAATGATCTGCCGGCCGCTGCCGTTTGTCAGCCAGTCCGCAAAAGCCCGGGCATCTGCATGGTTGGCTGCTGCAAATCGTTTCGGGTTCAGCAGTAGCAGGGAAAACTGATTCAGCAACAATGGATCCGCCATGGATTCACCGGCATAGACAGTCACCGCTTCTCCACACTGCGCCTGCCAGAAGGTGGCAGAGTCGATGAAGGTGTAGGCCTGTTGTTCGCTGGCCAGGGCCAGTGCTCCCCGGTTGCCCACCACTCCCGGGCTGGTGATGTACCAGGGGCTGACTGGTGTCATCCCGCTCTGTTCCCAGATTTCCTGCTCCCGCAGGTGGGTGCCGGACCGGTCTCCCCGACTGACAAAGAGCTGTTGTGTCAGGGCAATCTGCCGGAAAAGGCCGGCCACTCCCGCCTCTTCCCGGATGTACTGGAGGCCGGCAGGATCGTCGCAGGGACCCACCAGGTAAAACCGGTTGCTCATCAAGGGAATCCGTTCACTGCCGAAGCCCTCGTTCAGGAAGGCTTCTTCCAGATCCGGGGCATGAACCAGGGCCAGGTCCACCCGGCCCATCCGGGCAATATCCAAGGCCCGGCCGCTGCCGGCGGCAATGTGGCGCACCAGCACGCCGCATTCTGTGAAGTATGCCTGTTCCAGCAACTCCATCAGGCCGGTTTCCACCGGTCCGATGGTAGAGGCCAGCAGCAGAAAATGTTCGCGCTGGTGAATTTGGTTTTCGTATCGTGATGACTGACCCTCTGCCTCTTGGGGCGCCAGCAGATCCGCCAGCTGGGAGTCAATCTCCTGTTTTAGGCTGCGGTAATGGTCCAGCAGCCGCCTGCCTGCATCAGTAAGGGTGGTGCCGCCGCCTTCAGCTCCGCCTGCCTGCCGGATCACCAGGTCAATGCCCAGCTCTTTCTCTCCGTCCTGGATGAGTCCCCAGGCATACCGGTAGGAGGCTCCCAGATCCGCCGCGGCTTTGCTGATGGATCCGGTGCCCTGAATCAGCTCCAGGAGAGCAAACAGCCGGTCCACGGAAAAACTGCGTTTGCCGTCGATGGCCAGCAGGATCTGAAATGCTTCTTTTCGCTTGTCAGTCATCGGATTTGTTCACCCCTCGAATGATTGTGATTGCTGTTGTTGCTAAAATTATACCATAGAAAAAGAAACCCGGCTGACCAGGTTTCTTTGCTGTTTGCGTTTATTCTTTCAGCACCTTTTCAATGGCCTGCCGCAAGGCGTTCCCCTGATCTGACCCCACAACCTTAAAGCGGTCATCTACCACAAAGGTGGGCACACCGTTGACAGCCCATTTTTCTGCCAGTTTTTGACCTGGTTCAAACAGCTCATCGCCCGCCTCCTGAAGGTAAGCTTGTAACCGCTGTCGGTCCAGGCCGGCCTTTTCTCCAATTTGGAGCAATACCTCCAACCGGCCAATGTTAAGCCCTTTCTCAAAATAGGCCTGGTAAACCTCCGTGCGGAAGGCTTCTCCGCATTGACGCCGGGCTGCATAAAGCTCGGCAAGCAGAGCCATGTGCGAATTGGCCATCCGTTCCAAGCCTTCATACAACAGGTTCCAGTGACGCCCCCGCTTCTTGAGGTCTTCCAGTCTCTCCCTGAAGGGATCAGCCCCAAACCGTTCAGCCAGGAGAATCCCTTCCTCGGGGGTTCCTGGATGCAGCTCAAAAGGCACCCAGTTCACCTCCAGGGAATACTCCTTTTCCAGTTCATTGACAAGACCCTTGCCAAGATAGCAGTAGGGTCAGACAAAATCATAAAAAATATCCAGCTTCACCATACATTTCACCTTCCCTTTTTTCGACACTGGGAGACGGAGGAAGTGTGCTGTTATTCCTCATCCCCGCGTGCAGCGCGAATACAGCTGAGCTTTTCGTTTACCGGTAGTGCTGGTGCAGCAGCTGTTTGAAGCGATCCGGGTCAGGAGAAGCTGCGGCATGGTGTTTCTTAAGGTCTTTGGCATTCTTGTGAAGCCACATGCCAATGCCATCCACATGGAACTTCCGCTTTTTGTCTTCCAGGTACTGGTTCCATGGGTCTCCTTCGATTTCGACGATTCCTTCCATGTTGAGTATCTCCAGTTCCACAAAGGTTTCATCACTGTCAGTGATCTGTACCGGGCCGTAACGCCAGTGGTGGTACTTTTCTCCCGCTTTCACCGGCTTCATTTTGCCTTTGTCTTTTGCTGCTGCCATATTATTCACCATCCTTTGACTATTGAACTGATGTAAACAAAAAACCTCCCGGCAAATAAGCAGGAGGTTTCACGTTGACGGAACAGTTATGAATTGAAGCATGTTCAAGTCAAAAGCGCCGCCTCGAAAACAGCCCGGTTTAATCAAACAGACTGAAAGGCTTTCGATTTGCCAGCTCCTTCATTTTATCCTATTTCAGGCGAAAAATCAACGCGCAGGTGTTCAGAACGCACGGGACGGGAAAGGTGGTTTTTTACGCTGCTTATCCTCCTTGAGGAACGGACTGTTGTCTGACTGCTTTAATCACTATATGGTAATCGTGGAATTCATCTTCCATCCCATTAATAATCGTGTTTTTGATGCCATCCACCTCATCTGGAGAAACCTTTCCCAGCAACTGGATCTCCAGCGTCACGACCGTCTTCTTCTCTGCTTCGGCAACCCTGACAACGCGGATGTCGATGTTCATTTCAGCCTGTTTAAGCCAGGATGCAACCTCCTTTTTTACCCTCTTTATCTTGGCTTCATCCGTTGAAACAGGGTCGATATGCACCGAAAGGTCGATTCCCATTTCTCTTTTGATCTGCTTTTCCAGCTGATCAATGGAGGTATGGGCATCAACAATATTGACTGAATCGGACACCTCTACATCAATGGATGCCACGATGCGGCCTGGCCCGTATTCATGTACTTCCAGTCCATGAGCATTGATCACATAATCACCCGCGTTCACAATCTGGTGTATCTCTTTCACCACATCCTCTTCCGGGGCTTTTCCCAACAGCCTGTTGGCCGTATCTCTGGCCACATCAAAGCCTGAATACATAATCAACAGCGCAATGAGAATGCCCATGCCTCCATCAATCGGAAAATCAGTGTATATCCCCAGGATCATGGAAAAGATCACCAGGGTGGTGGCGACACTGTCGCTGATACTGTCGTAGGCGGCTGCTTTATTGATACTGGATTTTATGGTTTTGGCGATGTAGCGGTTGTAAGAGAACATCCACAGCTTTACCAGCACGGATAGAATCAGTATTCCCAGAATGATGGGACTGAACCTGACAATTTCCGGATTCAGTATCTTCTCATAGGATTTGCGCAACAGCTGAAATCCGACCGAAAAAATGATGAAAGCCACCACAAGAGAGCCAATATATTCAAACCTTCCATGGCCGTGGGGGTGCGTTCCGTCAGGGGGCTGACTGGAAATTTTCGCACTCACAATGGAGATGGCCGATGAACTGATGTCGGTCATGTTGTTAAAAGCATCAGAGATGACAGCGATGCTGTTAATCGTAAGGCCAATGGCAAGCTTCACCGTAAAGAGAATGACATTGGAGATGATTCCGATATAGCCGGACAGTGAGATATACTGCTCCCGTACATTGGGATTGTTGACCTCTTTGCTGTTTTTGATGCATTTTCCGATGATGAGTTTTATCAAGAGGGTTCATCTCCAAAACGTAATTTGTGTAACGGTCTCATTATACGTTTACAGGGCCTGCAAATCAAGTAATGTGCATGAAGAAGCAAACTGGCTTAAGCAATCTCAGACTTTACATCAAAAATATCGTAGGAGGTACTGATGATAATAGACACGAACGCAGGCTTCCATCGCTGGCGGGAAGGCTGTTCATACCGTAAAGAATGGGGAGAGAAAATTGAAAATATCATCTGGAATCATTCTGGATGCCAGGCTCCGTTTCAAAAAACTGTGAGATGGATGGTGAGAGCCGTGACAATCATTCTGTCAGTTTTACTTGTAAGTTCATTCATGCTTATCGCTGCAGTGCTGGCTTGCAGCCCGGGAAAGCTTCCGCCTTTCCTCGATGATGACGGAAATGTGCTCGAAGGCAGTATCTCCGAAAAAGCTTTTGTCGAGATCGGTGGTGTCACGCAGGGAATGTTTATCCGGGGAAAGGATACCAGAAACCCGGTTCTGCTTTTCGTTCATGGAGGTCCCTGCTTTTCTGAGTATTTCCTTGTTGAAAAATATCCAACAGGCCTTGAGGAGGATTTTACTGTTTGTTACTGGGAGGAGCGCGGCGGCGGCCTCTCATACAGCCCGGATGTTTCAGTGGACAGTATGACCATGGAACAGCTTCCTCTGATACGGTTGAAGTGACACATTATCTGTGGAAACGTTTTGGGCAGGATAAGATCTACCTTGCCGCGCACTCCGGGGAAACGGTTTTTGCTATCCAGGCTGCCGCCGAATAGCCGGAACTCTACCAGGCCTATATCGGGATTGCACAGATTACAAAACAGGCCGAATCGGAGAAGATCGCCTATCAATACCTGATGGAGCAATACATTGAAGCGGGAAACACAAAAATGGTTGAAAAGCTCAAACAATATCCGGTTTTAACAGACGATTCACAGGCTGCTGCCTTCTTTAAATCACTTGTTCGTGACCAGGCAATGCACGAGCTTGGCGTCGGCACCATGCGCAGCATGAATTCGATTGAAACAGGTGTCGTTTTACCCATCATGTCATGCAGGGCATATACGCTGAGAGAAAAAGCTACCCTGTGGGTGTCAAAAATTGCCTTTATCAAAAAGACACCACTAGCTGACCAGCTGTTTGCCGCTGATGTAACAACCAGCGTAACCAGGCTTGAAATCCCGGTTTATTTTTTCAGCGGAGCATATGATTTAACCGTCAATTACGGCTTGTCAAAGGCTTACTTAACACAAATAGACTCCCCTGTGAAAGGGTTTTACACTTTTGAGCATTCTGCCCACAGTCCCATTTTTGAAGAACCCGAAAAAATGATGCGCCTTCTTCGGAAGGACGTTCTGAGGGGAGAAACCAATCTGGCAGATAAAGAATGATCTATAACACAATTCCTCCGTCACCATGTGCTGGGTGTAGTGATTTTGTCTCTCAGAACCATTCCCGTCCTTCTTCCTGATTTATCAGACTCTGGGCGGCCTCCGGCCCCTGTGAACCCTGAGGATAGTCATAGACAGCCTCCGGATGGGCAGCGGCCCATGCGATGATGGGATCAGACCACAGCCAGGAGGCTTCCACCTCGTCCCAGTGAGTAAAGGAGGTCCGGTCGCCTTTCATGGCGTCTGCCAACAGCTTTTCATAGGCTTCCGGGGTATTGGTGCCGGCCAGGCAGTTCTGGCAGAAATCCATGTTCACGGGCAGCAGGGTGTCCAGAGTACCCGGCTCCTTGGTGTTGAAGGCCAGTACTACGCCCTCCCGGGGCTGGATGTTGATGGTGAGCCGGTTGGGTGCCAGTGACTGGCTGGTTTTCTCCAGACTCCAGGAGCCGAGGGGAAGCTTGTACTGAATGACAATCCGGGCGGCTTTTTCCTCCAGGCTCTTGCCGGTTTTCAGGTAAAAGGGCACCCTCTGCCAGCGGGGATGGTGCAGGTGAACCCGGAGGGCGGCAAAGGTTTCCGTGGTGGAACCGGGAGCCACCCCGGCTTCCTCGCGGTATCCCTGGTACTGGCCCAGCACCAGCCGCCGGTGTATCTGGTCATCCGCCACGGGCACCAGGCTTTTCAGCACCCGCACCTTTTCCATGCGGAGTTTTTCCGCCGTCAACAGGTCCGGCAGTTCCATGGCGGTAAGAGCCAGCATCTGGAGCATGTGGTTCTGCACCATATCCCGGAGAGCGCCGGCTTTGTCGTAATAGCCGCCCCGGGTGCCCACCCCTTCCGCTTCCGTGGAGATGATCTGCACGTGGTCGATGTGGTCGGCATTCCAGGCAGGCTCGAAAATCTGGTTGGCTGCCCGGAGAGTCATTAGATTTTGCACCATTTCCTTCACCAGGTAATGGTCAATGCGAAAAATTTCCTCTTCTTCAAACACCTGACGCAGGGACTGGTTCAGTTCCCGGGCTGAGGCTGTGTCCCGGCCGAAGGGTTTTTCGATCAGCAGCCGCTGCCATCCCCGGGATTGGTCCAGCAATCTGTGAGCTTCCATTTGGGTGGCGATGGTGTTGAAGTACTGGGGCGAGACAGCCATGTAAAACAGGCGGTTTCCCTTCACGTCCAACGTTTCCGCCAGTTTGTCCATCTGCTGCTTCAGGGCCTGGTAATCCGCCTCCCGGTCAAATTCCAGAGGCTGGTAGTAAAACCGCTCTGACAGCTTTTCCCAGACTTTCCCGTCAAAGGTGCTTCGGATGTGTTCCTGAGCCTTCTTCCTGACTGTATCCAGGTACTCGTCTGTGGACATGGTCCGCCGGGCAGCGGCGATCACGGCAAAGGCCTCTGGCAACTGTCCCTTTGCTTCCATCTGGTACAGGGCAGGAACCAGTTTCCGGCTGGTCAAATCTCCCGTCGCTCCAAAAATAACCAGAAGGCAGTTTCGGTTCTGCTCCGATGCAATCATCAGGATTCCTCCTCTTTCACCGTGGCATGGCCGCCGAACTGGTTCCGCAGGCCGGCCACCACTTTCCCGGAAAAGGTGTCTGCCTGCTGGGACCGGTAGCGTGTGAACAGGGAGGCGGCAATGACGGGCACCGGCACGGACAGGTCCAGGGCTTCCTGCACACTCCAGAGCCCTTCGCCGGAAGCGTGGACAACCCCTTTGATGGACGCCAGCTCCGGGTCTTCCTGGAAAGCTTGCTGGGTCAGGTCCATCAGCCAGCCCCGGATCACCGAGCCATGACGCCACACCTCGGCCACCTGGGCGTAATCCACGGAAAAGGGTCCCTCCCGCAGAATTTCAAACCCTTCCCCGATGGCCTGCATCATGCCGTACTCAATCCCGTTGTGGATCATTTTCACGTAATGGCCGGCTCCCACCTGACCCACATGGGCAACACCGCCGGGGACACACAAATCCCGGAGCAGTTCTTCCACCTGCCGGTACTGTTCCTCACTGCCGCCCACCATCATGCAGGCACCGTGGCGGGCTCCTTCGATTCCACCGCTGGTGCCGATGTCCATGAAATGGATGCCTTTTTCCTTTAGTTCTGCCGCGCGGCGCAGGGTGTCCCGGTAATGAGAGTTGCCCCCGTCGATTACCAGATCTTCTGCTTTCAGGAGCGGTACCAGTTCATCCAGCACAGCATCCACCGGGGCTCCCGCCGGGACCATGACCCACACCCGGCGGGGAAGGTCCAGCCGGTCCACCAGGTCCTGCAGGGAATCTGTTCCCTCAACGCCTTCTGCCTGAATGGCTTTTACTTTTTCCGGACTCCGATTATAGCCGATCACGTCATATCCCTGTTCGTGCATGTTGAGGGCCAGCTGATAGCCCATTTTTCCCAACCCGATTATTCCAATGTTCATGTGGTTTCCTCCTCGCTTCACTCGTTTATTTGCGTCATCCGTTCAACTGCCACCTGATTCCCTGGCAGAATGGTGCCGTACACCTGCTGATATGCCTACAAAAACAACTTTTGGAACAGCTTTTTCTGCCAGGGCGGCACCAACTCCTTCCACCGGTTCAGGGCAGCGGTGCCGAAGATTTCCGCCTTGGAAGGATAGGCATAGATCAGGCTCATGAAAGCAGATGCCTTCATCCTCTTCACGATGGCCAGGGACGCCAGGGGGATCATTTCCCCCGCCTGGTCGCTGATCAGGGTGGCGCCGATGACCCGCTGTTTCCGGTCCAGCACCAGCTTCAGCAGCCCGTCCCGGTCGTCTTCGATAATGGCCCGGTCGATCTCACGGAAGGGCTTGGTGATGACGGAACCCAGCAGTCCAATCTCCTTGGCCTCCGCCTCCGTGTACCCGGCGTGGGCCACTTGGGGACTGGTGTAGGTGGTCCAGACCACATGGCGGTAATCCACTTTTTTCTTCAGGGGGACAAAAAGGTTCCGGACCACCACTCCCGCCTGGTAGCCGGCCATGTGGGTGAACTGGTAGGGCCCCGCAATGTCACCGCAGGCATAAATGTGAGACTGGCTGGTCTGTAAGGTATCCCCCACCGTGATAAAACCTCTTTTGTCGGTGCTGATCCCGGCGGCTTCCAGTCCCAGAGCCGCTGAAGCCGGCTGGCGGCCCAGAGCGATGAGAAAAGCATCCCCCTCAAGGGTCGCAGGCTGGTCGCTGCCGCTTGCCTTCAGCGTGAGGGTGATCCGGCTGCCTTCCTGTGCCGCCTCGGTGATGTTGTAGTCGTAAAGAAACCGGATGCCATCGGCTTCCAGCCGCTTCGCCATGAGCTGCCCGACTTCCGGCTCATCCTTTTTGAACAGCTCTTTGCCCCGAAGAATCACCGTCACCCTGGACCCCAGCTGGCGGAAGGCTTGTCCGATTTCCATGGCGATGGGGCCGGCTCCCCAGATCATCAGGTGTTCCGGCAGGGTTTCCAGGGAAAAGAGGTTTTCGTTGGTCAGGTAGCTGACCTGTTCCAGGCCTTTCAGGGGCGGCACCTGGGGCCCGGAGCCGGCCGCAATCACGATGCGTTTCCCGGTAAGGGTCCGGTCACCGGCCTGGATGGTATGAGCGTCCACCAGCCGTCCATGGGCCTGGACCACATCCACTCCCATGGACTGAAAACGTTCGACGGAGTCATGAGGGGCAATGACTCCCATCACCTGGTGCACCCGATTCATGACCTGCTTCAGGTCTACCGGGGATAGGGTGCTGTTCAGCCCCCAGGCGTCTGAACGGCGAATCCGGTCCGCCAGATGGGCGCTGGCCAGGAGTGATTTGCTGGGCACGCAGCCGGTGTTCAGGCAGTCGCCTCCCATGCGGCCACTTTCCACCAGGGCTACTTTTGCTCCCAGGGAAGCGGCACCAGCTGCTGTGACAAGACCGGCGCTGCCGCCGCCGATGACGATGACATGATAGTTATTGGACATCGAATTGACTCCTCTCGATTGGTTTCGAATGATGGATTGTCGGTGGATGGCTATCCTGCCGGCAGGCTGTCACTGCTGGCAAGGGGGATCAGATGGATCCGGTCCGGCAGGGCGAGAGTCACCGCCTGACCGTGGTTCAGGGGCTGCCGGGAATGATCGTCCACCCAGAGAGACTGCTCCGGGGTGGCTACCCTAATCCTCCGGCTTTTTCCCAGGTAGCGGATCTCCGCCACACGGTAATCAGAGCCTCCGGAGGTCAGGGTGATCCGGCTTTCAGGGAACAGGCCGACAGTCGGCCCATCCGCCGTTTCCTTTGCAGGGAAGCTGCCCAGGAAACAGTGGAATTGGTTTTGTTCCACCCGGCCATGAACCAGGTTGCCGGCTTCCAGGAACCGGGCGGTATCCTCCTGCTGAGGCCGCTCAAAGAGCTGGTCCGGGGCGCCGGATTCCAGCACGCGGCCTTCCTTTAGCAGCAGGATTTCATCGGAAAGCTGCAGGGCTTCCGTCACGTCGTGGGTGACAAAGATGACGGTGAGGTTCATCTGCCGCTGCAGGGTTTTCACCAGCTGCCCCATCTCCTTGCGCAGAGAGGGATCCAGGCTGGAAAACGGCTCGTCCATGAGCACCAGGTCGGTTCCCGGCGCCAGGGCCCGGGCGATGGACACCCGCTGCTGCTGGCCTCCGGAGAGAGTATCAGGGAGTCGGTCGTCCAGTTCGGTGATCTGAAGAGAAGCTAATAGAGCCCGAACCCGTTCCTGAACCGCCGGCTGTCTCCAACCCGCCATTTCCAGGCCAAAGGCAATGTTCTGGTAGACCGTCAGGTGGGGGAAGAGCAACGGCTGCTGAAAAATCATGGGAATGCGCCGCCGGTTGGCCGCCACTGCAGTGATGTCTTTGCCCTCCAGATAAACCCGACCTTCTTCCGGGCTTTCCAGCCCGGCGATCAGCTTCAGCAGGGTGGTCTTCCCCGTGCCCGAATCCCCCAAAAGGGTAAAGAAACAACCGGGTTTGACCTGGAAGCTGACAGACCGGATGACTGGCTGGTTGTCCAGTTTTTTGGATATGTTTTCCACGCGCAGCATCGGCAATCTCCTTTAAAACAGGTAGTCGGTCCCGGACTGGCCCCGGCGGGTCCAATGATCAGCCAGGAGAAACAGGCTCAGGTGGATCAGCAGAAACAGGGTGCCCATGACGGCGCCGGCACCCCACTGGCTGTTGGTGAGAGCGGGATACATGAGCATGGAAAACGTCAGTACATTGCCGCCGCCCAGCAGCAGCACCGAAAACAGTTCGGAAAATGACATGAGAAACCCGATGGCAAATGAAAAAAACAGGCCCGGCATCATCAGTGGTAGCAGCAACTTTCGGTGGTAATGAAAAGACGTGCAACCCAGGGTTTTGGCGGTTTCCTCCATGCCGTTACCGATGCCCCTGAAGTAGGCCGTCAGAATGGCGACGGCATAGGGCAGGCTGATGATCACGTGGGCCAGCAGCACGGCTGTGGGGGAATTAGCCAGGGAAAGCCGCAGCATCAGCAGGTGAAGGCTGAGCATGAGGATCATCGCCGGGACGAACAGAGGAAGCGAGATCAGGGCAAACCAGGACAGGGATGCGCTCCGTTTCATCCTGGAAAGACTGCGGGCTGCCAGCAGGCCCAGCATGGTGGTGAGCAGGCCGGTGAGGGCTGCCAGTTGCAGGCTGGTGAACAGCCCCGGCACAAACAGGGCATTGCGGCGCAGGACGTTTTCCCAGAACTGGAGGGAAAAATGCCGGGGCAGCAATTCCGGAAAGGGGATGGCGGCAAAAAAGGAGTACAGGATGACATAGCTCATGGGAATGGCCCAGAGAGTAGCCAGCATCGCCAGCCAGGCCGGGGCCAGCCAACCAGCAGTCCGGAAGCCCCGGACCTGAATAGCCTGGGTGTTTTTCAGCAGCCGGTTCAGCAGCCCCAGATACACCGCCGCCGCGACGACGCCGAGGACCAGCATCAGCGTGCCCTGGGCCATGGCCTGGTAATAGCTGGTGAGGCCGGGCCGCAGGTACAGGCTGTACAGACCGGCGGCCAGGGGCCGGGGCGCAAAGGCGCTCATGAAATGGGGCACTTCGAAGGAGCCCAGGGCGTAGGCAAAGAGGACCAGGCTGCTCCAGAGGATGACCCGCCGGCTAAGGGGCAGGTAAATACGCAGCAGCTGCTGCAGTCCGCCGGCGCCCAGCGTACGGGCAACACTCCGGTACTGGCGGTTGATGCGCACCATTACCGTCAGGGTCATCAGCGTCACAAAGGGGATGCCTTTGAAGGCATAGACCCAGAGCATCCCCACGCCGGCAGGATCGAAGATCATTGCCGGAAAGGCTTCCTGGCTGCCGATGAGTCCCAAGGCCAGGACCAGCCGCGACAACAGGCCGGCCTGGCCCAGCAGCAGGAAGGCAAGGAACACACCGTACAGGTAGGGCAGTACCAGACCTGCCTGCATTACCCGCTCCGCCAGCCGGCGCAGGGCTGGGATCTCGCTGGTGGCGATGGCATAGGCGGCGAGGGTGCCCATCACCGTGGCCAGCAGGGAGGCGGCAACGGCCAGGTAAAGGCTGTAGAAAGCGTGCGGCCAGAAATCGGCATGCCCCAGCAGGGTGCGGTAGTGGATCAGCGTCAGGTTCCCGGCTTCCTCCGGGTCCACCAGGCTGGTGGTACCCATGAGCCCCAGCCCTCCCATTACCAGCAGGATGAGCATCACTGCAGGCAGCAGAGTGCGAAGGTTCCTGTTCATCAGCGGCCACCCACTTCCTCCTGCCAGATTTCCTTGATCCAGTCAATGGTTTGGGCATGCATTTCCGGTACCTGGGAAGCGGCAAGGATTTCCAGGGAGGGCATGCCGGGCTGTGCCTCGATGGCTTCCAGTTCCTGCTGCAGGGATACCGGTATGAGGGATGGGTCAATACCCGGCATATCTCCCCACACCTCGGGCCGGTATTTCTCCAGCTGCGCTTCCGGGCTCTGGAGAAAATCGATTACCAGCAGGGCGCCGGCTTTTCCCGGGGCGTTAAAGGGCACAGCCAGGTAATGGGAGTTGCCGATGCTGCCGTTGTTAAAAATCAAGGTTTCCACGGTTGCCGGAAACACGCCTTCCCGGATCAGTCCCAGTACCTTTCCCACTTCAAATCCCATGGAAAAGGCCGTTTCCCCGTTGCGGAAAAAATCGTCCAGCTGGGCCTGGGAAGCGGGATAGGCCTTTCCCTGGCGCCAGAGATGGGGCTGCAGTTCCAGAAAATAATCGATCACCGGCTGTGACAGTTCCCTGAGTTCTTCCCGGCTCATTTCCCGGGTGAGTTCCTCTTGCGACAGCCCGGTCAGTTCGTAGTAGGCGGAACGGATAAAGGCAGCGCCGGCAAAATCGTCCACCGGATTGGGATAAGTGAGCAATCCCGGATTCTTCCGGGCCCAATCCAGCAGTTCCCCGTAGTTGCGGGGCGGTTCGGGGATCCTGGCGCTGTCAAACGCCATGATCAATTGGGCCCGGCCCCAGAGGGCTTCAAACCCGTCGATGGGCACACCTGTATCCTGCTGAAGATCCGGTGCCTCCGGATTCATAAAGGCCTGTTGGCTGGGCAGCAGGTGGGTGAAGGGTCCCCAGAGCAGGTCGGCTTCCCGCGCAGTGCGAAAGTTTTCGCCGTTGATCCACACCAGGTCGGCAGTGCCGGGATTGACCCCTCCCCGTTTTTCATTGATGAACTTAGCCATGAATTCCGGCGCGTTCATGGGCACCCGGCGCAGGGTGATCCGGTGCTTTTCCAGCAGTGCCGGTGCCACCCATTCATCCATGTAGCGGTTCACCTGGTCGTTGCCGCCCCACATGACGATGGTGACAGTGGTGCCTTCACCCAGGGCTTCCACTTCTTCCCAGGTTTCCGGCTGAAAGGCCTCCGGTGCCACACCCGGAGCCGGTGAAACACATCCTGCCAGGAAAAACACCGCCAGCAGGAGCCCCAGGATCAGATACATTCGATTCAGGTGAGTCAGATGAGTAGGTTTCACAGGATCACTCCTCGTCAATCGTTGATGATGGTTGTTCCTGACGAATCAGTCGCCAGAAGCGGATGTAGCCCGTCAGAAACATCAGGGCGTTGAAGGCCATGAGCAAACCGAATCGGGCACCGGGCCACAGGATCATCACCGTGAACAGCAGAAAAGTTTCGGTACGTTCCAGGATGCCCGGGTCGTAATGCATGCTCTTGCCGCCGGTGTTGGGAAACAGGGCGCCGGCGGCCAGAAAGGTGGAAAAGTTAAAGATAACCCCGACGAAAAACAGCAGATAGGCCCACGCATGCTCCGGAGCAAGGGCGTAGAATCCCAGGATCACCGCCGCTTCCACCATCCGGTCCAGGATGAGGTCCATCAGTGCGCCGATGGCCGAGCTGCGGCCGCTTAGGCGGGCCACGGTGCCGTCCAGCACATCCAGGATGCCGGACAGCCAGAGAAACGCCAGAGCCGCTGCCATCCAGTGGCGGCTGATGAAGAAACCGGCGGCAATCCCCATGGCAAAGGCGGCCAGGGTGATCTGGTCCGGGGTGAAACCGGCCCGGTGGAGCCGTTCGGCTACACGGTCAAAGAAGGGCTGTGCCTGGTGGCGCAGTTTGGAATCAATCATCGGATAGTCCTTCCTGTCCTCTGCGGATCCAGCGGGGAATGAGGGTCACAAAGACAAAAAATACCGCCCCCACCCCCAGGTAGGTAAAGATCCGGCCCAGATCGCCATTTCCAGCCACCACGGACCCGGCCATGAAACTATACGCAATCGTGCCCGGTATCATGCAGATCCAGGAGACTAGTACATACGTACCCAGCGGTATTCGGGTTAATCCATAGGCGAAATTCTGCAGATTGAAAGGGAACAGCGGGACCATCCGGGTGACCAGCAGCATCCGCCACCCCTGCCTTTCCACGCCCCTGTCGATCCGGCGGAAGGTCTCGTTGTCTCCCAGCCAGCCTTCAATCCACTCCCGCGCCGTGTACCGGGCGGTGAGGAAAGCAGCGGCAGCTCCCAGGGTGGAGCCGATGGAGGTGAACACCGTTCCCAGTACCGGGCCAAAGGCCAGTGCGCCGAGGATGCTTATTGGCAAACCCGGCAAAAACAGCAGGCAGGCGGCAATGTACAGGAGGATGTACGCCAGGGGACCGGCAGCTCCGAAGCCGGCCACCCAGTCACGCAGGATGGTGGCGTTTTCCAGCCGTATGATCTGGCTCAGGCCGGTCATGCGGACCAGGAGGATCAGTGCTCCCAAAATGCCGGCAACGGTCAGCAGCCTACGGGAATTGACTTGTTTTTTCATGAGTGTCACCATTTATAATGAACACGTCGTCACTCTACGGTCATTACCCTTTCTTCATTCATCCAGCAGCCGGTTCATCATGTTGACAAAAATCGCCAGAGGCCGGTCGTCGCGGCTGGATTTCATCCGCAGCATGGCCCCCTGAAAACTGTTGACCAGAAACTCGGCCAGCTGCCGGTTGTCGGAGCCCTGAGAAGGTTCGTCATTCAGGCAGTTTTCAATATCTTCCTCAATGGAGAGCAGAATCTCGTCCGCGGTTTTCGCCAGCCGGTCACTGAGATCGCCCATTTCTTCCGAAAAATTGCCCACCAGGCATCCCATCTGGTATTGAAAACCCTCCAGCATCTGAATGTTGGCCGAGAAAAAAGCCTTGACCCTATCCTTTGACGGCTTGGATGTATCCGTCAAAACTATCAGCAGATGATCTTTCAGATACTGGTGGTAGAAATGCAAAGCCTGGACCGCATATTCCTCCTTGCTTTCAAAATAATTGTAGAAGGATCCCTTGGGAATGCCGGCCGCATCGGCCAGTTCCTGGATGCCGGTGCCGTGATATCCCTGCCGGTAGATGATGTGGATGGTTTTTTCAATGATTTCGTTGCGTTTGAGCTGTTTCTTATCCATCGATTTTGGAATGACCGGTCAGTGTTTGCGTCTCCACCGGCCATGCCGCTTTCGCCTCCAATCAGTTGATTATTCAATTCAATCGTTGCTGCTGCCGGGTGACTTTTGACGCAAGAGACCACTGATCACACTTGCCAGAATGGACAGGGCAAAGAGGATCAGAAGTCCTGAGACCAGCATCCGCGCGCCTCCTGTGAGCATGCCGCCTACATAGGAATAGATAAGGGTGGAGGGGGTTTGACCGATGCCGGTGGCAACCATGTAGGGGATCAAAGCCATGGGGGTTAATCCGCCCGCATAGCTGACGACGCCGAAAGACACAAAAGGCAGCAGGCGCGCGATGAGTATGCTTTGCTTTCCATACCGTTCAAAAAAAGCGTCCACC
The DNA here is from genome assembly GCA_033549305.1 of Bacillota bacterium. Classification (GTDB taxonomy): domain Bacteria; phylum Bacillota; class Clostridia; order Peptostreptococcales; family Tindalliaceae; genus Anoxynatronum. The sequence continues at coordinate 26,690 of JAWSUV010000027.1, forward strand.
TGCCGCAGTCCGGTTTTGGTGGCTACTTTCACCACGAATCCCCGTCCAAAGAGCCGGGCCAGATAAAAGCAAATGGCTGCGCCGGCCATGGCACTTGTCCAGGATAGGAGCGCTCCCTGCCACCATCCGAAAAAACTGGCGTTAGCGAAGGTTACCATGAACGCCGGAAGGGGCGGGAACACCAGGGTTAACACCATGAGCAGAAAGGACACCAGCATGGCCAGTCGGCCATAGGAAGCGACGAAGTCCCGAACCACCTCAAAATCTCCGGTGGCAAACATTTGAAAGATTCGGTCGGCGGTTTCCTTTACCTGGGGGACTGCAACATAACTGAAGAATAAGGCCAGCAGCACGCCCAAAATGATGCCCCGCTGGAGTTGGATATTGTTACGGATTTTCATGCACTTTCCTGCTTTCGGTTGGTGTCTGGATGAGTTCTCCAGATATCCATGAATACCGGCAGCGGGTTTCGCCAACAGCTGGCTCGGCCCCTGATCCGGCCTGTTTATTTATTTGGTGTATAGGGTTCATCCAAAGTCCTCACCGCATGCGGAGAAACTGCTTCTTCCAGCAGGCGGAGCCCCTCACGGACGACCCGCATCTGCTGGGAAGTGTTGCCGGGAAAACCCACCGGTCTTCCTAGGGGAAAAGGGGTTGTGACCAGCCGCGGCACGCTCATGGAAACCAGCGTTTCCCGGAAAGCCTCAATGGCGATGACCACAGTTGGGATTCCCTCCGCTTCGAATGCACGGGCGACATGTCCAACGGACATGTGGCATACCGGTCAAACGGGAATCAGCAGCATGGCGTCCAGCTTCAACTCACGGATGGATGGCATCCACACCCTTTCAATTTCTTTTTTAAGCGCACCCTGGGCACAGGCTCCCACAAAAGAGTGGACGGCAGGGGCCAGTTCACCGATCACACCCCGCTCTTCCATAAGGCGCAGGTTTTCCAGGGGGAACACAGTTCCTGGGTCGGTCTGGGCACCGCTGATGTCATAGCCGCCGTGGCGAACCCTCAACTCATCAGTGGGAGTATTTTTTGGAATGGCAGACAAGGTTGGTTTTTCCCTCAAAAACTGGTTGATTTTTTTGATGGCTTCTTCTTGGGTCATGTTTGAAAGGCCAAAGGGTTTCGGATCATCGCCGGCGACGAAATGACCGCTGGATGTCAGCAGGCCGATCCGGGCCTGGGATGTTTTTTTGGTTAAGGGGGTAAATGGACCGTCCTGATAGGTAAATTTTGATGGCTTTGAATAGGCAAGTTTCTGTCCCTTCACAAGATGCGCCGTGAGTTTTTCCCCCTTGCCGCTGTTTAAGTATTCACCTGTCAAAAAAAGCAACTCTTCAAGAAAGTCAGCTGCTTCAGCTTCATTCAGGTGAGCCAAAAACTTGAAGTTTAGATTGTTTCGTTCTCCGTAGGAAAAAGCGTTTTTGAAATCGTCAAATGTGGTCATGGTATTTCTCCCTTCCGGTATCTTGATTTGATGCAGCAGACACTTCTCGCGATGTTGATGCCTATTTTAAATGATTGATTCTACTGCAAAAAGTCACTAAATCAAACACATACTGAACAACATTTATT
>JAWSUV010000028.1:0-27970 GCA_033549305.1 Bacillota bacterium
CCCCTGCGAAAACGCCGCAAAAGTGGCGGCCGAGCTGGAGAAAGAAAACCTCTTCCTCCTGCCCATGGCCAAAGGCCTTCGATTCGCTGCCTGCGCCGTTTCCGAGGAAAAGTGCCGCCAATCGGCACGGCTGATCAAAAAAGTGATTGACAAAGTAAATAAAGAATAATTTTTAAATCCTTTTTTGGCAGGAATTTTGAAATGAACTTGCGGTTCACTTCTGAACGCATTGGAAACACAAATCAATAGGACCATTGGTCCCATCAAAAACCAGGACAAGTCCCAGAAATATTGGGACTTGTTTTTTGTTGCAAACCTGACCAATTGCTCATGGCAACGGCTCCGGCAGAAATTATAATGAAATCACTCACTATCGGAGAAAGGATACTGGAGGTGAAGCCTACTGAAACCAATAATGAAGTTGTTGATGGAGGAAACCGGACAGGGGATGGCTGAATATGCTTTGATCTTAACTTTTGTCGCCTTGGCGGTGATCACAGCACTGACTTTCATGGGTAACGCCATCCAGGGATCCTTCGAACAGACTGGCGGGTTGTTTGGAGTGTCAGAACAATAGGAAGAATCATCTGGAGCCAAGCAGTACAAATCGACAAAAAACAAAAAAGGAGGCAGTGAACATGATGGAAAAAATGATGAGATTGGTGAAGGACGAAAGTGGACAGGGTATGGCGGAGTATGGGTTGATTCTTGCACTTGTGGCAGTGGTAGTTATTGTCGCTTTAACAGCATTAGGTGGAGGAGTTAGGGATAAGATGCAAGAAGCTGCAGATGGATTGACTCCAGCAGCACAATAATAAGAATAACACATACTGGTTTTCTTAAATAGGTAAGGACCATTTATTGTGTGACCCTGGCTCTTTGCTTCAGGGTCATTTTTCTACAAACGTTAAGTATGGATAGAAAGGACGGGATTCCCATGACGATAATAGACATCATACTGTTGACCACCATCGGTATTTGCCTGATTACCGATATCCGGAAACAAAAAATCTATAACAAGGTTCTCCTGCCAGCACTAATCTTGGGGTTGGGTGGAAACATTATCGTCAATGGGTTTCCCGGCCTGCAATCAAGCATTCTGGGTTTGATTCTCGGGATAGGTTTACTGATCTTTCCACATTTAGCAGGAGGAATCGGCGCAGGTGATGTGAAGCTGATGGGCGTAATCGGCATTCTAAAAGGACCAGCGTTTGTATTCCAGGCTTTCCTCGCGGCGGCAATTGTCGGTGGGATTATCGCACTGATGGTCCTTGCCAGAAATAGAGTTATGAAAGAAACATTACGCCGACTGGGAACTGCATTTATGTCATTGCTATTAATGATTCCCCGTGGAGCGGTGACTGAAGGGCTGCAAAGTCCAAAAGCTATTTCATTTCCTTATGGAATTGCCATCTCGATTGGAACCATTGCAGCGTATTTTATCGGATAAAAAAGAAGGTAGGGATGAACATGATGCGACAATTTCATCTCAGGCGAAATCTAAAAGAACAGAAAGGCCAGTCCCTGGTGGAGCTGGCATTGATCCTGCCAATCATTGTACTATTGTTGTTTGGGACGGTTGAATTCGGGAGGGTGTTCTACTCGTATATCACGGTGACTAGTGCGGTTCGTGAAGGGGTACGGCAGGCAGCGGTAGGAAAAACAGATGATGAAATCAAAGAAAGAATTCGCGATGCGGTCACGTTGGCAGAAATCGACACTCGTTTACAGATCGTCAGCATCTCACCTGTGGAAAGTGCACGAACTACTGGTGTGCCAGTCACGATTGAGATTCGATACAATATGCCATTGGTGACGCCCCTCATCGGTGATTTTCTGCCGAATCCGGTACCGTTGACAGCCACTGCGACTATGCGAAGGGAGTGAGGTGTAACCAATGAACAGACAGCATGACGGCCATAAGAACCGAATCAAACGACAACTGAATCATTTGTTCGGCCGGTTTCTCAGTGACGAATCAGGATCAGTCCTGGTAATGTTTTCGGTTTTTCTGATCGTGATGCTGGGATTTTCGGCACTGGTGATAGACCTGGGAGCGCTTCGTCTCGAAAAAACCCGCCTGGTGAACGCTGTGGATGCAGCGGCGCTTGCAGGGGCCCGAGAACTTCCATCCGCCAGTCAGGCAGAACAGATTGCGCGGGAATATGCGGATTATAATCAGGTAGACACCTCTGAAGTCATGGTTAGTTTCGGAAATAACCAGGAGTCAATTACGGTAGCAGCAACACGGGAGCGGGACTTTCTTTTTGGCAAGGTGCTTGGAGTCAACAGTGGTAGTGTCCAGGCACAAGCAACAGCAACGGCGGGGGCTATTGGCAGCATGACGGGAGTTCTGCCAATAGGGATTCAGGAAAGTGTATTCATTGAATTGGAAGCTGGTGATGGATTTGACGTAGTGACGAAAGATAAATTTCTGGAATTTGGACCGGGAAACTGGGGATTTATATATCTTGATGGCAAGGTAGACACACCGGTTCAACTAGAATACCTGCAGGGAGGGTTTGACGGGACCATACAGGTGGGAAAAATAATCAGTACAGATACAGGGTCCAATATTAATGCTCAATCAGAGAAAATTCTCAAAGATCATGCAAACAGTGGAGAAATTCTCTACATTCCCATTGTAGAGTATGTTGATGGGGATCAAGCAACGGCAGGTGAATTTCCAATGGAAGTAAAGGGCTTTGCCGCCATAATTATAACAGAAGTTACAGGAAAAACGTCAAATATGAAAATTAGTGCCATTATCAGTCCGACCGGATCGGAATTCACAAGTGGGGGACTGGACCCAAATGCAGGATACTATGGTGTGCAGACTGTTGCTTTAATTAACTAGCGAAATTGATCAGAAAGCGGGTGAAAGAATGAAAAACAAACTGATTTTGCTTCTCGCCATAGTCTTCGGTTGTGTTGCCGCTTTCGGAGTCTTCCGGTATATGCAGACGGTGGAAGCCACTTACCAGTTGTCCGGCAATTACACGCAGGTGGCTACTGCCAAGCAGACCATTCCGGCCCGGGCCACCATCCAGGGATCGATGCTGGAATTTATTGAAGTCCCGGTGGAGTATGTCATGACCGGGGCAGTGGTGGATTCGGCAGATGCGGTCGGCAAATTGGCACGCAGCGATATCTATCCAGGTGAACAGCTGTTGGCACAAAAGCTTATGACACGGGAAGACCAGACGGGTGGACTGGCTGTCAAGGTGGAGGAAGGGAAGCGGGCGATCTCGGTACCCGTAGGCCTGGTCAGCGCGCTTCATGGGTTGATTGAAGTCAATGACCGGGTGGATGTGCTGGTGACGTTCACATTTGAAATCGAGGAATCAGAGGATAAAGACAAGAAGCAGGTAACTGCAACATCCACCATCATTCACAATGTACCGGTACTGGCAGTCAATGCCAAGACAGTTACCACGGCGGATGATCAAGCGGAACCGTCGACGGTCACCATCATGGTGGAACCGGAAGAAGCCCAGCAGATTGCACTGGGAATACAAAATGGCAGTATCCAGTTCTCCCTGCGTTCACCGGAGGATGACACGGTACAGATCATACCGATGATCGGAGTAGAAGGATTAATGCGCTGAAAAGGCGATACAATTAATTAAAGGAGGCGTTTTCCATGACACCCATCCGGGTTCTGGTAGCAGACGACATTGCCAACACACGGGAAGATATTAAACGGCTGTTGTATTTTGAAGAAGACATGGAAGTGGTGGGTGAGGCCGGTGACGGTCATGAGGCGGTTGCCCTGGCCATTGATCTGAAGCCGGACGTTATTTTGATGGACATCAACATGCCCGGACTGGACGGGATCAGCGCCACCGAACAGATTTCCATGAAGGTGCCCGAGTGCGCCATCATCATTGTTTCCATCCAGGGAGAGCAGGAATACCTGCGAAAGGCCATGACGGCGGGCGCACGGGAATACATGGTCAAACCCCTGACATCCGCAGAACTGGCAGAGACCATCCGAAAGGTTTACCAGACACAGATCCGCCGTAATGTCCAGTACATCAGCAGCCCGGCAAAAGAAGAACCGAAAGAGCGTTATGCGCGAAAAGGAAAGATTGTCAGCTTCTTCTGCACCAAGGGTGGTGTGGGCAAGACCACGTTGGCGTGCAATCTGGCGGTGGCATTGGCACGGGAAACACAGAAGAAAGTAGTGCTGATTGATCTGGACCTGTCATCCGGGGATGTGTCCGTAATGATGAACGTGAATGCCAAAGGCAGCATTGCCGACCTGGTGCAGGATGAAAACGGCATGGACCTGAGTCTGATCGAAAGCTACATGGTCCCCCATCTGACGGGAGTCCAGATTCTGGCAGCGCCTTCCAGCCCTGAACAGGCGGAACTGGTGGACGCGGACCATGTGGAAAGAATCCTGAATACGCTGCGCAATCACTATGACTATATCCTGGTGGACACGGCACCGTTGTACAACGACATGAACCTGAACGTGCTGGATGCCAGCGACACTATCGCTTTGATTTTGAACCAGGATCTGACAACCCTGAAGCATGTCAAGTCGGCCAAGGAAATATTCACCACTCTGAAATATGCAGGGCGCACTAAAATCATTCTGAATCAGCAAAGCCGCGAAGGCATCAAAGTCAAGGATCTGGAAACCACGCTGGATACCCACCTGACTGCCGTCATCCCGGAAGACCAGCGGGTGGTGCGCGCTGCCATCAACAAAGGAATGCCTTTTGTTATCGGCCATTCCAGTGCGCCGGTTTCATTAAGCATCACGAGCATGATGGATCAGTTGGAACTGCTGGACGCTGAGGGCAGCGCATCAAAAAAACGGGGCAAAATGGTGGTCAATCGACTATTTAACTTCTAGGGGTGAGAAACCATGTCATTACTGCAAAAACTGGAAAGACGTATCGATCAGGATAAGCCGCAGGAAGAGCAGTCCAGAAATGTGGTGGAACTGCAGGATCCGTATGCGGAGTGGAAACGTGAGCTTCACGGTATGATTGTAGACAAGCTGAAAAATTTGAAGCCTTCTGAAAAGCAGGATGAAAAGACCACTATCCAGAAGATCGGTGAACTGGTGGACCAGCTTGTACAGGAAAAGGGAACGGAATCACAGCAGCGGATGGACCGGCAGCGGCTGAAGCAGGAAATGGTGGATGAAATTATTGGGTTTGGCCCCATCAACCCGTTGCTGCAGGATCCGGATGTGACAGAGATCATGGTCAACGGCCCCCGCCAGATCTACGCGGAACGCGGCGGCAAACTGCAGCTCACTAACGTGCATTTCCGGGATGACGACCATGTCATCAACGTGATTGAACGAATCGTCGCTCCGATCGGCCGTCGGATTGATGAAAGCAGTCCCATGGTGGATGCCCGACTGCCTGACGGATCACGTGTGAATGCCATTATCCCGCCACTTGCCCTCAGCGGCCCGACCATCACCATCCGTAAGTTTGCGGTGGAACCTTTCACCGTCAGGGATTTGGTGGCTTTTGGAACGATGACACAGGAAATGGCTGATTTTCTGGACGCCTGTGTCCGGGGACGCTTGAACATCTTTGTTTCCGGGGGAACCGGCAGTGGGAAAACCACGACACTGAACGTGCTTTCCTCTTTCATACCGGAAACGGAGCGGATTGTGACGATTGAGGATGCCGCTGAGATTCAACTGAGGCAGCCTCATGTGATCACCCTGGAGAGCCGGCCATCAAATATTGAAGGCAAAGGGGCGGTGACCATCCGCGATCTGGTGAAGAACTCACTGCGGATGCGGCCGGACCGGATTGTTGTCGGTGAGGTGCGCAGCGGAGAAGCGCTGGATATGTTGCAGGCCATGAACACCGGCCATGACGGGTCGCTGACCACTGGCCATGCCAACACTCCCCGTGACATGATTGCCCGTCTTGAAACCATGGTGCTCATGGCTGGCATGGATCTGCCGATACGGGCGATCCGGGAACAGATTGCGTCAGCGGTGGATCTGATTATCCACCAGAGCCGCCTGCGTGACGGCTCCCGACGGATTACCCACATGACCGAAGTACAGGGGATGGAGGGAGATACCATTACCCTGCAGGACATCTATCGGTTCAAACAAAGCGGCATTGACGAGCGGGGCAAGGTGGTTGGAGAATTTGTTTCCACCGGGATCCGGCCCAAGTTTACGGAAATGCTGGAATCCAATGGCATTCAACTGTCCCATGAACTTTTTAATCCCTCACCGTTCTAAACCAATAAGGTGGTGTAACGCATGAATCTGAACACATTGGCTGTCCTGACATTTATCACCGGCTTCCTGTTGATCCTGGGGATTCAGCAGTTGTTTGTTCCCCGGGAAACCAGTGTTGCTAAACGGGTGAAAAATATCAGCCGGGGTGAAGATGCACAGCCTCTGGATAAAAAGCCGGAAAAAATGGATCTGCCACGAAAACTGTTGGCCGTCTTCGGGAAATCAAGAGCTTTTAACCGGATGGGCCGTGGCATGGACAAACAGCTGGAGGAGTCCGATATTCCCCTGAGCGGAGGTGAATTTACCGCTCTGGTGGTGGCCAGCGCACTGATGACGATCCTCTTCTTCTTCAGCATTACCATGAACCCGATTTCAGCCATGGCGGCCGGCCTGGCCATGGGATTCATTCCCTTCTTCCTGGTGAAACGTGCGCGCCACAAGCGGCTCTCCAATTTCAATGGCCAAATCTGTGATGCACTGTCCATTATGTCCAACTCCCTGCGGGCTGGTTTCAGCTTCCTGCAGAGCATGGATATGGTTAAAAAGGAAATGCCGGATCCGATCAGCAAGGAATTCGACCGCACCTTTCGGGAAGTCAATCTCGGGGCCTCAACTGACCGGGCGCTGCAAAACATGGCCAAACGCGTGAACAGTGACGATTTGGATTTGCTGATCACCGCCGTGCTGATCCAGCGTCAGATCGGCGGCAACCTGGCGGAGGTACTGGATAAAATTGCCGAAACCATCCGGGAAAGGGTCAGACTGCAAGGGGAAATCCGCACCCTGACTGCACAGGGGCGGTTGTCCGGCATCGTCATTGGCGCATTGCCGGTTGTATTGGCCTTGTTCATGCTGATCATGAATCCAACATACCTGATGGAACTCATTCATAATCCTATCGGCCGCATGATGCTTTTGGCAGCGGTTGCAGGAGAAGCAATAGGCTTTATGTTTATCAACAAGATTGTCAAAATACAGGTATAGCTCATCACATCATCTGAAGGGGGGATTCACATGCTGATGGCCATGACGATGGCAGGCACGTTTGGACTGACAACCACCATCATCTTACTCATCCATCGGGCAATTTTCGGTGAAAGAATGAGGATGTCCAGTCGCATGGGAAAAGTGCTGGGGGAAAAAGAAATCGAGATACGGCATCAGGAGCTTTCGGCCCCTCTCTACCAACGGATGATTCGTCCAATTCTGAGCAAAATGGCCAATCTGGTATTAACAGTGATTCCTTTTACCCGGGAGGATGTGCTGGATCAGATAATTACTGAAGCCGGGCGGCCGGGTAACCTGACAGCTCGGGAATGGATGGTGATTAAAGCGCTGATGGCTTTTGGATTCACGGCTCTCTTTGGGTGGGCGTTTCAACAGACTGACAGGCCGATCTGGCAGGGAGTGGTGATGATTTTTCCGGCCTTTTTTATGGGCTGGTTCGGCATCGATTTATGGTTGTCAGGGCGGATCCAACGACGTAGAAGCGAAGTTCAGCGCACGCTCCCGGACTTGTTGGACCTATTAACAGTCAGCGTGGAGGCAGGTCTTGGATTTGAAGGCGCTCTGATGAAAATTGTCGAAAAGACCAATGGTCTGTTGGCGGATGAATTTTTAGTGGTTCTCCGGGAGATCAAAATGGGAAAATCACGCCGGGAGGCGCTGAAGGCGATGGCGACCCGGTTAAATGTGGACATGCTCTCCAACTTTATTGGGTCAATCATTATGGCGGAACAGCTGGGAATCAGCATCGCCAATATCCTGCGGATCCAGTCCAAGGAAATGCGGCAGAAAAAACGTCAGAAAGCGGAAGAAACGGCACAGAAAGCTCCTATTAAAATGCTGATCCCCATGGTCATGTTCATCTTTCCGGCCATCTTTATCATCCTGCTGGGACCGGCAGTGATCCAGATCATGCGGGCATTCCAATAATGAAGACGTTATCACAGGAGGATTCAGAAGATGGGAAGACAAGTGGTCACCAGCATTATTCAGGCGAATAGTTTCTTCAGGCGTTTAAAAGGGTTGTTGGGGACAAAAATGTTGCCGGAAGATACAGGGCTCTTGCTGGAACCCTGTGACAATATTCATACCTGGGGCATGAACTACCCCATCGATGCTTTGTTCCTAAACAAAAACAATGAGGTGCTGCACATTGAAAGCAATATGGCACCCAATGGCTGGGGAAAACGAGTCAAAGGCGCCCGAAAGGTACTGGAAATTAATGAAGGACTGGCGCAGCAACTGCAGCTGAAAGTCGGCGATCACATCACATTTAGTGAAGAAAAGAGGGGATCATGATGAAACTGAAACCAAGAAAGAAAAAGAAAAGCTTTTCACTGACCTTTAAGGTCAGCATGACCATCACGCTGTTAATCACGATCCTCATGATGGGGATGGGCACGTTCACTTATATGATGAACCAGCGGATGCTGGTGCAGCAGGAAACCAGCCAGGGACGGTCCATCGGGGTGATCGCCAGTGAGATGCTGTCTGCTTCCATGATGGAAGAGGATACACAAACACTGCAACGTATGGTATTATTAATGAAAGAGGATCCAAAGGTTGTCCAGGCCTATCTCACCAACACCCAGGGAGAAGTCTGGGTTCATGAGCAGTCCGCCAACCTGGGGAACCGCATGCAGTCCCGGGCACTGGAAGCGGCCATGGGGTCTGGAGCGATCGAAGTGCAGCAAACGGTGACGGATGCGGGCGGACTGCCTGGGCTGTTATTTGTGGTACCGGTGACCAATGCCCTTGGCCAGACGATGGGATACCTCCATTTCATCACTGACTTTTCACCCGTGCAGTTATTTTTGTATGAAACGGCGATGCAGTGGGTAAAGATCTTTCTAGGAGTGGTGTTGCTCAGTTTGATCATTGTGCGGATGATCATCGTAAAATCAGTGGGAAAACCGGTTAGAAGTTTGTTAGACATGACGGAAAAAGCAGCCGTGGGCAATTTTTCTGAAGAGCTTGAGCCGGGCACCCGGGATGAACTGGGACAGCTGGCGGAAGGCTTTAACCTGATGAACCGGCAGCTGGGCATCCTGTTCCGCTCCATTTACCAGACCGTTTCCGAAATGGATTATGCCTCTCAGTTAATTGTGGCCCGGTCGGATACCATGGCAGCGGCAGATGAAACCTGGGCGGCTGACAAGCAGCAGGAGTGGGTCCGGGAAATCAACGCCAGTGGAAAACGCCTGGTGCGTGTTTCTGACAAACTGCAGGCATTTCTGAACCAGTTCCAGGTAAAGGAAGAACAGCCGTAGGAGGCATCCCCTCCTGCGGCGGTTGATGGACGAATCCCGCCAATGGAGGAGCGATTTCCTAATGGAACCGAACCAGCTGGACAATGTGATTGCAAAGACCATCGAAGAAGTGGAACGGGGTAAGGAAGACCTGTTCCGCTTTGGTGCGTTCATGAGTGAAGAATCAGACAGCTGCCACCGGCAGCTCATTGACATCCGCATTCGGATCCAGCGGATCGTTGAGGAAGTCAATGTTCTGGAGAAGGAGTTTCAGCAGAGCAAAAGGGAACTGGCAGTGATTAAAGAGAACCTGGGGGGATTCAACCGGGAAACCATTTGGGATGCCTATGAAACCATGCACCGGAAAACCATGGAACTGATGCGCAAGCAGGAATCGGAGAAGATCTTGCGGATGCAGCGGGATCATCTGGAAAAGAATATGGCTATTTTTGAAAAAGCCCGGGAAAGTGCCGATGGATTGATGGCGGCCATCAGTATGGCGCTGAAACTGCTGTATACGGATCTTGGCGATTATTCCACCCAGATTGGCGAAGCAAAGCAGATCCAGCATCTGGGTCTTTCTGTCATCCGCGCACAGGAAGAAGAACGACGGCGGGTGGCCCGTGAAATTCATGACGGCCCCGCCCAGAGCCTGGCCAACATCGTGATGCGGGCGGAATACTGCCTGAAGCTGATGGAGGTGAACCCGCAGCAGGTGGCGGAAGAGCTGCGCGAACTTATGTGGCTGGTGCGCAACAGCCTGGAGGATGTGCGCAAGATCATCTTTGATCTGCGACCCATGTCGCTGGATGATCTGGGTCTCCTGCCGGCGCTGAAACGATATACGGAACAGTTCGTGGAAGAAAACGAGATGTTTATTGAAGTCAACGTCAACGGGCACGAACGGCGGCTGGAGAATTCGCTGGAAATTGCCCTGTTCCGGATTATTCAGGAATCCCTGACCAATGTCCGTAAGCATTCCGGGGCGCCGGAAGCCATTATTAATATTGATTTTCAGGATGAGCAGGTGAAGCTGATGGTTCGGGATACGGGACGTGGATTTGATCTTGCAGAGATGGATCAAGAAAGACGGTGGGGGAATTTTGGCCTGACAGGCATGAAAGAACGAGTCCAGCTGCTGAACGGCACCTTTGACATCAAGACGGCGTCCGGAAAGGGGACCCAGATTCTGGTGGCGGTTCCCATTGTGCCAGAATGTTAAAATGAACGGGCAGCTGAATTAAACTAAGCAGTGAAAAAAAGGCGGTGACAGAATGATCCAGGGAGAAAACAAAGAGATCCGGATAATGCTGGCGGATGATCATGCCCTGATACGCCAGGGGTTGATCAAGGTGTTGTCCCTGGAGCCGACCATCCAGGTGGTGGCGGAGGCGGAAAATGGTCGGGAAGCTATTGAAAAAGCGCTTCAGATCCCGATGGATGTGGTGTTGATGGACATTAACATGCCATTGGTGGATGGGATCACCGCTGTCAAGGAAATTAAGGAAGTCAATCCGGACCTGAAAATCATCGCGCTGACCATCCATGACCAGGAGGAATACCTGGTGGAACTGATCAAACTGGGTGTGGCCGGGTATGTCTTAAAGGATGTGAGCCCGGACGAACTGGTGAAAGCCATCCATCAGGTGATGAACGGAGATTCTTACATACCGCCGGTACTCATGGGCAAAGTGCTGAAGGAGTTGAACAGGCTTTCAGCGGCCGTGCAGCAGCCTGACCCGGACAAGCTGACCTTCAGGGAACTGGAAATTCTCCAGGAACTGGCATTGGGGCTTAGCAACAAGGAAATAGCGGATAAACTGTTTATCAGTGAAAAAACAGTGAAGAATCATCTGACCAATATTTTTCAGAAATGCGGTGTCACGGACCGGACCCAGGCGGTTTTGCATGGCCTGAAACACAACTGGATTCAGTTGTCATAATCTTACTGATGAATCAAACCCTGTTTGGGCAACACAAGCAGGGTTTTTTGGTTATTTCTGGACCAAATAGGGTATTGTGCTTATGACACCTGCGGCAAGTCATAACGGATCCAGTAAAGCAAATGAGGTGAAAGTGTTGCCCGACCATCTGAACCGTGAGAAAGATGCCCTGAAAAGCAAAAGTAAGCGCAAGTACAAGGCTAAAAAATGTCCCGAACACAATGAGCTTCATCGAGCGAAGCTGGCACTCGAAGCATCCCGGGAAGGTGTCTGGGACTGGAATATGGTGACGGGAACCAATATCGTCTCCGAAAACTGGGCGCAAATGATCGGATATTCGCTGAAAGAAGTCAATCAGGATTATGATTTTTTCTGGAACCGTATTCATCCGGATGACCGCGAACGAATGACACTGATCCGCGGCCGGTATCTGAGGGGAGAACTGCCGGAATACCATGTGGTTTTCCGGTTGATGGCAAAGGACGGCCAGCTGCGGTGGATTCTGTCACGGGGCAAAGTGGTGGAATGGGACGAGGCAGGAAACCCGCAGCGCATGGTGGGAACCCATCAGGATATTACCCGGCAGAAAAAGGCGGAAGAAGCCCTTAAGTACCAAAAAGGGGTGCTGGAATCTTTTTTCCGCTACTCGCCGGATGCCATGGCACATTTAAACACACAGCAGGAAGTATTGCAGGCCAATGAGCAGTTCACCCGGCTCTTTGGCTACACAGAAATGGAGTGCTATCACAAAAGGCTGGATGATCTGATCACGGATAAGGAACTGCGTCACGAGGCCGCTGAAATTACCCGGGCGACCGAGGAAAATCAAACCATCGAGGTGGAAACTCTCCGGGTGCACAAGGACGGCACGCGGATCCCGGTGGTGATCCGGGGCGGTCCGGTGATTGTTGAAGGACGGATTGTGGGTTATCAGGGCATCTATACCGACATCACCCAGCGGAAAAGAGAAGAAGCGCAGCTGCTGGAAGCCAAGGCGCGCGCTGAAGCGGCCAGCCAGGTGAAAAGCCGGTTTCTATCCAATGTGAGTCATGAAATTCGGACACCGCTGAATGGGATTCACGGTGCAGCGTTGCTCCTTGAAACGACGCTCTTATCGAAAGACCAGCAGGAACTGGTGGAGATTCTGAAAGAGTCTTCCGAGCGGATGGTGGAGACAGTGAATAACCTGCTGGATGTATCCCGGATTGAATCCGGACGGCTGGAACTGCAGGAAGAAGTTTTTGAACTGTTTCAGACAGTGTCAGAAGTGCTGGAACCCTTTCAGGCGGCTGTGCGCGATCAGCAGATCGTTTTCAACCTGTATCCTGGTGATGACAGCCGGGTGCAGCTGGTGGGAGACCGCAGTAAACTGGTGCGGATCCTGTTTCATCTGGTGAGTAACGCTTTTAAATTCACCGCAGCCGGCAGTATCGATATCACTGTTTCGCTGCTCCGATTTGAAGATCCCATAGCCATCTACCGGTTTTCTGTTGCTGACACAGGCATCGGCATCCAGCCGGAGGATTTGTCCAGGCTCTTTCAGCGGTTTTACCAGCTTGATGACACCTATTCCAAAGCTTATCAGGGTGCAGGCCTGGGCCTGGCCATTGTGCAGGATCTGGTTGAGTTGATGGGCGGCGGAGTTTCAGTTGAGAGCACGCCGGGACAGGGCAGCTGCTTCTCCTTTGAAATACCGTTTCGGGTACATGAATATCAGTCACGGGCATCCTTGCAGAAGGAAAAGATTGATCAGGCAGTCCTTGGCCGGAACATCAGGATCCTGGTGGTGGAAAACGATGAGATCAGCAGGGATTTGCTGGAAAGAATGTGCCAGAAACTGGGCGTTCAAATGGATGCGGCCCGGGATGGATTTGATGCTATCCGAAAATTTGGAGCTGTTGAATACGATTTGGTGATCATGGATGTCCAGCTGCCCGGGATCAGCGGCATTGAAGTGACATCAGTGATCCGTTCCTTCGAAAAGAAACTGGGAGAAAGAACACCCATCATCGGCCTGAGTGCCCATGCTTTACAGGAGAACCGTGAACGGTGCCTGGAAGTGGGCATGAATGATTACCTCTCCAAACCCATCGATATCGAGACACTTAATCAGGTCATTCAGGAGTGGGTTCGGTGAATATGTTTGCGTTGGTTAGGGTCTACTCAAAAATATTCAATAGACAACACTGTCGGAATAGAGGTGACGCGCATGCCGAAGATCGTTGATTATGAAGCGAAGAAAAAGCTGATTATGGAAGAGGCCGTCGAATCGTTTCTGGCAAAGGGATTCCACAATACGCATATGGTGGATATCACCAGTGCCTGTGGAATCGGCCGAACCACGATCTATCAGTATTTTCGAAACAAGCATGAGATTCTCGAGTTTACCATCGCTCACTTGTTTGAGGCCTTGCGGGAAGATTTCCGCCTGATACTGGCATCGGAAGCAGACAGCCCGCTGAAAACCATTAAACGGCTTATCCCTGCCATTGTCGAAGAATATCACCGGAACCGCAAACTGGTTATTCTGGTGGATCTGTGGCTGATCATGATCCGGGAGAAACATCCCTCCATCGAATTGTTGGAACGCCACAACCAGGAAATCCGGGGCGTGTTTCGGGAACTCTTGGTGAAAGGCATGGAGAAGGGCGAAATACGTCAGTTGACGGCTGAAAGCATGGCTTTTACCCTCTTTGCCCTGACGGAGTCCTTCCTGCTGCAGGTAGCCCTTCACCAGGAAGAAGATATCCGGGCGCATATCAGCAGCCTCCAAATGCTGCTGGAAAGTCTGGAAGCCAGATAAACGGGAGGAAAGACATCATCACCCCCCTCTTAAGGCGTTTCCGAATGGGTATAAAGACCATAGAGGGAAACCGAAGGAAGGGGGTTTTTAGTGTGATGAAAAAAATCCTGCTGGCCACAGACTTCTCTGAGCCGTCCGAAGCCTTAATGGCCTGCCTGCCGGAACTGAAAAGCATGGGAATGGAGGAAGTGATCCTGTTTCATGCCATCAGTGTGGTTCGGGCACAGGCCAGCGCCCTGGAGCTGCAGCGGTATAATGAAGAAAAACTTCACCTGAAAAAAGTCCTTCTGGAAGGTGAAGGCTATCATGTGAAAGTGCGGGTTCCCCTGGGTTTCCCGCCGGAAGAAATCATTGATACTGCGCTGCAGGAAAAGGCCGATCTAATTCTCATGGGATCTCACGGCGGCGGTTTGATCAAAAGCTTTTTTCTGGGAAGCACCACTTTTGACGTGATCCGGATCAGTTCGGTGCCGGTTCTGGTGGAAAAGTATGCCGATGTGGACCGAAAAGATTACACCCCTGTGTGCCATCTGAAGTTTAACCGGGTGCTCTTTCCAACAGATTTCTCCGAGTGTGCGCGGCAGGGCTGGAAATACCTGATGGAGATGGTTCCTCATCTGCAGGAAGTCGTCCTGGTATCTGTCATACAGAAGATCCGGGATGAAGAAATGTGGCGGGAGGTACAGGAAAGATCGGAACAGGAACTGATGTTGATGAAAAAGGAACTTGAGGCGGCGGGCTGCGAAGTAAAGGTGCATCTGACGGAGGGAACCCCTTCCCGCCAGATTCTGAAAGCGGCCGATGAGGACAAGGTGAGCCTCATTGTCATCCCCAAAAGGGGAGAGGGCTATATCAAACAGCTGCTCCTGGGCAGTACTGCGGAAGCAGTTACACGGCAGTCCCGACAGCCGGTGCTGCTGGTGCCCTGTCCGCCACAATCGTGACAGGAGGGTACGAATGAAACGGACATGGCTACGGATCATCCTGCTGGCAGCGATCCTGCTGGTTTTGAACGGCTGCGCTGCGCCGGAGGAAGAAATGGCTGCACCCGAGGAAGATGAAGGAGGCGAAAATATGCAGTTACACGTTAACCCATATCGGGCAGAGGGAACGCAGCTGGATCGGCGCCCCCAGCAAACTGCCCTGGCGACTTTTGCACTGGGGTGATTCTGGGGACCTGATGCCCGGTTCGGGCAATTGAAAGGTGTTTATCGAACACGTGTCGGTTATGCCGGCGGCGAAGCGCCAAACCCCACGTACAGACGCATTGGCGACCATACGGAAACCATTCAGATTGAATACGATCCTGAGGTCATCAGCTATGAGGAGTTAATCACCATTTTCTGGGAGAGTCACAATCCCCTGGCAGGCGCCTGGTCCCGCCAGTACGCCAGCATTGTATTTGTGCATGACGAAGAACAGGAAGCCATCGCCCGGGCCACCAGTGATGCGCTGGCCCAGGAAACGGGATCCCAGGTGATGACGGAAATCAAGCCTTATGAGACTTTCTATACCGCTGAGGCCTATCACCAGAAATATTATCTGCAAAACCGCCGGGAGATTTTCGAAGCGGTCCGGCGGATGTATCCCTCGCTGGATGGTTTTGTTGACTCAACCACCGCGGCCCGCATCAACGGGTATGTGGCGGGATATGGATCGCCTGAACAGTTCGAGGAAGAAATGGAACTCATCAAGCTGCCGGAGCCCATCGAAACCCAGCTGCGACGTATGGCGGAGGTTTACTGGTAAAAAAGAAGCATCTTTAAAGCCGCCCGGGTCTAAACTGGGCGGCTTACATGTGTCGTGACTACCTTATTTCCTGCGCGTTTTCTGGTCAACTGGTTTTCCAGGCTTATTGGATTGGGATGAGGTGCTCTTTTTCTTCAACCTACCGGTGTTTTTCGGATGCCCGTTTGACGGTTTTTTTGCTTTTGAGGGTGTTGTCGGTTTCCCTTTTGGATCCCGGGAAGGCATTTTCTCGCCCGGAGGTACGAGCGCATCCGGATGCCGGCCGATGAGATCGCGCCGACCGGCGGCGTTCAGCGCCTGACGCACCAGGGCGTGGTTTTCAGGCAGCCTGAACTGCATCAGGGCCCGCTGCATTTTCTTTTCCACCGGATCTTTCGGTACATAGACCGGTTTCTCTGTTCGGGGATCAAGCTCCGTATAATACATTACGGTGGAGAGGGTACCAGGAGTAGGGTAAAAATCCTGCACCTGCTCCGGGGTATGGCCCAGCTTTTTCAAATAGAGGGCCAGTTCAACGGCCGCCTTCAGATCTGAACCCGGGTGACTGGCGATGAGGTAAGGCACCAGGTACTGCTTCCGGTCTTCCCGGGCATTGAACTTCTCATAACGCTCGCGGAAAGCATCAAACACCTCCACAGAGGGTTTTCCCATCAGTTCCAGTACGGTGTTATCCGCATGCTCCGGCGCCACCTTCAGCTGACCGCTGATGTGATGACGGCACAGCTCCTCAAAAAAGAGTGGGTCCGGATCCGCCATGACGTAGTCATAACGGACGCCTGAACGGATGAAAACCTTTTTTACTTTTGGAAGCTTTCGCAGCCGCTGCAGCAGTGCCACATAATCACTGTGGGTAACCTTCAGGCGGGGGCAGGGTGCGGGTGTCAAACATTCCCGATGAGTGCAGGCACCGGAGGCGGCCATTTTCTCGCAGGCAGGCTGTCGAAAGTTGGCGGTGGGACCGCCCACATCATGAAGATAGCCCTTAAAAGCCGGGTCTTCTGTCATTAATTCCGCTTCTTCCACGATGGCATCGTGACTGCGGGACTGAACCAGTTTTCCCTGGTGGAACGTGATGGCGCAGAAATGGCAGGCACCAAAGCAGCCCCGGTTGCTGACCAGGCTGAAGCGCACTTCATCATAGGCAGGAACACCGCCGGTACGGTCATACATCGGGTGGGCCCGGCGCACATATGGGAGCCGGTATACCTGGTCCATCTCACCCGTTGACAGTGGTTCTGCCGGCGGCAGTTGAACAATGAAGCCGGATTCATAAGGTTCCGCCAGGGCCTGGCCGGAAAAGGGATCGGTGTTTTCCATTTGTTTCATAAAACTGCGGGCCACCTGTTTTTTGGACTCCTGCAATGTCTGCCAGGCAGGCAGCACCTGTGGGTTATCAATCAGTGTCAGATCCCTGGTAAAAAAAGCAGTTCCCCTTATATAGGTCAGATCGGAAACAGGGATACCGCTTTTCAATCCTTCGGCAATCTCGATGATCGCCCGTTCTCCCATGCCGTATACCAGCAGATCCGCTTTGGTATCCATCAAAATGGAGGGTTTCATCCGGTCTTCCCAGTAATCATAATGGGCCATGCGGCGCAGGCTGGCCTCGATGCCTCCCAGGATCACGGTTGTGCCGGGGAATTGCTTCTTTATTTTCCGGGCATAAACAGTAGCCGCCCGGTCAGGCCGCCTGTTGACTTCGCCGCCGGGTGAATAGGCATCCTCCCGCCGCCGCTTTTTATTTACTGTATAATGGTTCACCATGGAATCCATGTTACCGGCAGTGACCAGAAAGGCCAGCCGTGGAATGCCGAAAACGTCAAAAGATTCCGGATCCGTCCAGTCCGGCTGGGGGATCATTCCCACGGAGAAGCCATGGGCTTCCAGCCATCGGCCAATAACGGCAGGGCCGAAGGAGGGGTGATCCACGTAAGCGTCCCCGCTGATCAGGATAAAATCCACCGGGTCCCATCCCCGTTCGTTTGCTTCTTGTTGAGTTACAGGTAGAAAAAATGGTTTCATGCAGCAGATCCTTTCGAGGTAGATGTTTTATGAGCTCGTTAAGGCTTTAAATTGTTCCATATTTTTCGTGCTGGCCAACAGGACCAGGGTATCGCCTTTTTTCAGCAGGGTGGATGCGTGAGGGTTCAAATGGATGTCTTCTCCTTTTTTAATGGCAATGATCATGCACCCGCTGGTCTTTAACAGCTCGGATTCCTGGATGGTCTGCAGATCCAGCATTTCACCCACCTGGTGTTGGAAAAACTGGATGTCCACATCCGGAATGACCTGATCTGCATCCGTTGTCAGGAGGCGCGAGATGATGTTTCCGGATATCTTGGAGACCGAAAGCACAAAATCGGCGCCGGCCCGATAGAGTTTTTTCACATTGGTGTGGCTGTTGGCGCGGACATAAATCCGCAGCTTTGGATTGATTTGCCGGGCCATGAGAACGGAGAAAATGGCCTGTTCATCCGTAGGAGCGGAGATGATGTAGGTGCCAGCCTTTTCAATTCCCGCTTCCTTTAGTACAGACCGCGAGGTCATATCTCCGATGACATGGGGATATTCCGCGACGGATTCCCGGACAATCAGACGGATCTCATTCCCCTGCTCGGCCAGCAGCTGCACGGTTCGATGGGCTACATCCCCGTAGCCGGCCACCACAAAAAGAGTGTTATTCTGTTCCGTTGTGTAAAGGTGGCTGGTCATGCTGTCATCCAACTGTTTTAACTGCTCCTGTGTCCCCAGCACCACCACCATGGATTCTTCTGTGAGCACCATGTCGGGGCTGTCCACGAACTGAAAAACACCGTTTTCCCATAAGCCGAGGATGGTCACCCCGGTGGATTCGCGGATGCGGCTTTTTCGGATGGTCTGGTTCGCGTACTGGCAGTACATGCCCATGGGAAATTCCATCACAAAAAGATCACCCAGCTGGTCAATGTCCGATACCAGGCGTTTGCTCAGGCTGGAGGATGCCACCCTGGCCAGTTCTTCTCCAAGGATATGCTTGGGAGAAACAATCTCAGTGGCGCCTGCCAATTCCAAAGCTTCCCGCTGATCCTCGTTTTCCACTGCCACGAGAATGGGCAGCCCGGAGAGTGATCTGGCTTCCAGCAGAATATGGACATTGATCTCATCTGTACCCGTGGCAATCAGGGCTTTTGCCCGATGAATGCCGGCAGATTCAAGAGTCTGCTGTTCTGCCGGATCTCCCTGCATGACGGTGATATTCCGCTGCATCAGTTCCCGGACATTCGCATGGTTCTTTTCCACAATGATATGGGGATGCTCCTGGGTTGTCAGCTCTTCCAACAGAGAATCTGCCAACGGTGAGTAACCACAGATGATGAAATGGTCATTCATGCGTTTGGAGACCTTCTTGGGAGGTATTTCCTGGAAGTGAGTCTGCATCCACGCGCCGCCGGCAGTGGCTAACCCAAAGAGAATCAATCCGGTACCCAGAACCATCTGAATGGAAGCATACAGGTTCATGACATCGGACTTAAAAGGCAGCAGTTCCCCATATCCAGTGGTGGTGTAGGTCTGCAGCACAAACATAATACTTTGATTCAGTGTAATGGACCTACCTTCATAGATCGCAAAGAGAGAACGGGTCAGCAATACGCTGGAGACAAAAATAATAAGGATGGCCAGGACCATTCGTTTGACAATACGGCGGATTCGATGGTTGTCCATCGTGGATCAGCTCCTTCAGAACAAGGGATATAGGTGTATTGTATCACACGGAGCTCCTATACTGCAGAAGGATTGCATCTTTTCTGGTCGTGGATTACAATGAAAGCACCACGTACAAAGGAGCTGGAGGCATTTATGCTTAAGAATATCACGTTTTCACCAGAAGATCTCCAAATAAAATGTGTATTCCGCAATCAGCCGCTGCTGCAGAAATTACATGAGCAGGCCGATTTTTCAGAAGTGCCTGGGAAGGTGGCTCGTCTCTATGGGCCTCTCTTTTTTCCGGAAGCGCCGCCCGAACGACCCTACCTCACCGGCTGCCTGGTATTGTCCATGGACGGGCGCCTGGGGTTTGGCGCGCATCCTGGCAGCCGGACGCTGACATCTTCCAATCACTTGGACGCGTCAAACGGACTGACAGATCTGTGGATGCTGAACCTGGTACGCACCTGGTCGGATGCCATTCTGTTTGGTTCTGCAACCCTGCGGGATGAAGCGGAATTCACCGGGCATGTGTATGATCCGGACCTCCAGGCTTTTCGGGAAGCCCACCCCGGGCGTTTTGTCCGGACGCCGTGGAATGTGCTCATTACACGGCAGCCGGAGACGCTCCCCTGGGAGCATCCGGTATTGTCGACCCCTCAGATTCCGGTGCTGCTGGTGATTCCTGAAAACCGGCAGGAGGCTCTTGTTCGCTGCCAAGGAGGACAGTTCTGCTACGGCGTCCTTAATGGAAGGGAAGCCCTGGAGGAATTGGTTACCTTGGACCAGGTTGCACAGGTGCTCTCCTGGGACGATGGCCGGGTGGATCCCCGCCATTTGGTCGTGACACTGCCGGAAGCGGCTTTCCCGGATTTCAAATGCCTGCTGCCCTTGCTGCGCCGTTTGGGGATTCGGCAGATGGCAGTGGAGTCACCTCACTGGATCTGGCGCCTGATGGATGAAAAGGTGCTGGATGAGTTTTTTCTGAATTATACGGGTGTTTATACGGGTGGAACGGCCGTTCCAGGCAGCGAAACCTCTTTTGCGGTCAACGGGGCGCCGGTCATGGAACTGGCCAGCCTGCACCTGACGAGTGCATCTGTTCTGATGAGCCGGCAGATACTCCGGTATGGACAGCAATCAGAAACTGACTGAAACCGAAATATGGCAGGCCTGGTGTTTAGAATCGACATAATGGTTTCCTGGCGCTTGATCAACAGGCAGAAGCAAACAATGCTTACCATAAAACCAAGGAAACGGATCAGGAACGGGTGATGCTGTCCTGATTTTTCTCGGTAAAAAAGCGGACCTCCCGCGGCACAATTCATGCCGGTGGCGAGGTCCTCATCATGGAATGCTGTTACACTCAGAGGCCGATTGTTTCACTGAAAGAGGGCTGGTGGGAGACAAGAACGGAAAGAGACCGGATTATTGATGAGGAATGAATTTCCTGTAGATCCACTTACGCATCATCCATTCCATTGGGCCCTGTTGAAAGAATTTCAGCCAGAGCGTGCTCATCAGCATTTGCAACAGATAAACCGGGACAACCACTTTGGTGAGAAACACCGGCCCCACAGTACCGTAATGACCCAGTATCAGGCCGGCTACCTGGAGGTAATAACTTGCGTAGACCATACGGATGAAAAGGTTCCCGTGAATGTCACTGCCCAGGTAATCTGTCAGAAAATCTCTCATGCGCTTGTGTGTGATCTCAGCAAAGGATCCCTGGCTGTATACCAGGTAGTCTGCATAGGCTTCTTCATGGGTGCAGGCAGATCCTCCATCGAGGTATCCTTTTTGTCCGCTGCCATGAAACCAGCCCACGTACAGGAGGAGAACCAGGGTGGGAATCAACAGCAGGCTGAGTCCTGCGGCCAGCAGTTTCCGGGCCTGCCATTTCAGGAACAGCATGATCACGAGGGCGGTCAGGGCGTAGAGAATCAGAATATCTCCCCACCATACCAGCAAAACGTGGAAGATGCCACATACGCCCAGAAGGATCAGCCTCCGGATGAGAAGACGTGCAGCGGAGAAGGAGGTGTCCTTCTTGCGATCCAGAAAAAGACTCGCACCGAAAAGAAAGGCGAACAAAGGTAAATGAAATCTTCCATCCAGGCGTCCTGAAGGCTGCGGACACCGGCGAAAGACCATTCTACAAGGCAGACAGCGGTGTTCATGCTGGGCATATTGGCCAGCATGAACACTCCAAACAGGGCAATTCCCCGGAGACATCTATTCCTTCAATACGTTGTTTGTTCACCAGGTCTGGCAATTCTTTCATCATTGATCTCCTTCATTGATGAGGGGATCCAGTTCCTTGATGCCAAAGGCGTACTGATAGGAAGGCATTAGTTCAATGAATGCATCTGGATTAAAGTATTCCAGGGAATGGACACCGTTACCCGTCCAGATTCCTTTGGCCAGCAGTTCCAGTGTGATGCAGGCACCCAGGGCGGTCTGGCTGACCACCGCCTGGCATCCGTATCGATCCATGGATTCGCGATGATCGGTGGTCTGATGGATGAAAACTTCCCGTTTTTTGCCATCCTTGACACCTTTCACATGAAGGCCGACACAAACTTTTCCTTCCATTTGCTCTCCCAGATCAGCCGGCTGGGTTACGCAGGCGGCCACGAGATCCCGGGGAGCGATGTGCATTCCGTTAACCTCTATGGGGCTGGTGCTGTCAAGCCCCATGGAACGAAGCACTTTGAGTGCGTTAATCAGTTCGTCCCCCAGGGCGATTTTAAAATCAACCTTCCGAAGCCCCTTATTGATGTAGCGGGGAATGAAGATCACTTCTTCATGTTCAACGCTGATCACCTTTTGGGGGCCGATGCCATCGGGAAAATCAAACTCTTCTTCCCCGGAAAATGGTTCGCCGGTATACCAGCCCCGGTCTTTTTCCCAGAAAATGGGAGGGTTGAGCACTTCGTCAATGAGTGTCCACACGTTAAAACCAAAGGCGAAGTCCAGGTCTTTCAGGGTAATATTATTTCCATCCTTGACACTGATTTCTTCCAGTTCATC
Source organism: Bacillota bacterium (assembly GCA_033549305.1). Taxonomy (GTDB): domain Bacteria; phylum Bacillota; class Clostridia; order Peptostreptococcales; family Tindalliaceae; genus Anoxynatronum. The sequence continues at coordinate 22,702 of JAWSUV010000028.1, forward strand.
AAAAAGATGCTTCTCTGCGTACCGGGCGAAAACATCGGCAGTGCCCGGATCCATTCCCGCACCCAACACCGCCAACCGTTTCTTGTCTGCCCAGGCTTGTGACTGATTGAAATAGTATTCTCCGATCCATTCCTCATAACCAGTGGTCAATGGCTCGGTCGGGTGCGCCAGCGAATAGGCCCCCAGATCCAGGTAGTGGGTCTCCGCTTCGTACGCCGCTTCAAAAATAGAGCGGTTCAAATAAGGGGGAGAAGCATTTAGAACAAGATCTACCCCGTAATAGCGGATAATATGCTTGATCTGGTCTTTTTGACTGGCATCGATGACTGCCGGAATGAACCGCCTTGGTTCGCCGATTTTCTCAGCGATCCGGCAGACACGATCTTCATGAGAATCGGCCAGAATCATCTTTTTTAACCAGTCGTTTTTGGATTTTCGGGACGACAGAATATTGACGATGGCTTCTCCCACTCCGCCGGCACCGATTAATAGAACATGCATTTTTCCACTCCTCAGGTTACTGTTGTTTAAGAGGCTGCAACAATGCCTGCTGCTGCAGGTGACGCGCAAAAGATGATTCCATTTCCATCATCCCGCCGGTGAAGCCATAGGTACTCATGGCAGTGACGAAAGGATCCGGATCGAAGGATTCCGGTGGGCAGACTCCCTGTCCCTGCCAGATTCTTCGGGCCAACAGTTCCAGCATGATGACAGCCGGATAGGCGGTCTGGGTAACCACTGCCTGGGAACCGATCGCTGCCATGGCAGCCTGGTTATCCGTTGCCTGGTACAGGTAGACCTCTCGTGTGCGTCCGTCTTTCATTCCCTTCACCCAGGTGCCGACACAGGTTTTTCCAGTCATGCGGCTTCCCTGTTCTGCCGGATTGGGGGCAACCCGGGCGACAAAATCCCGGGGGGACAGAGTCGTATCACCGATCGTGACGGGCAGGTCCTTACGATCAAGGTTCAATTCCTGCAAGTACTGCAGCATCTGTATAAATTCCCTGCCCAGCCCGTATTTAAAGGTGATTTTGCGCACCCCTTTCCCTAATTGGCGGGGCAGCATGGATACTTCCTCGTGCTCAACATGGACCAGCTCCACATCCCCGATGCCTTCAGGAAAATGGAATATTTCCGGTTCCGCAAAAGGTTCCGTGGTATACCATCCCCGGTCAGGGGAGGATTAAGGCATTCCTCAATGGTGGTCCAGATGGAAAAGCCGAAGCTGACTCGGCGTCCCTCCACCGCCAGATTGCCGCCGTCCCGCACCCCCACCTCCTCCACCTCATCAAAGAGGTGTTTTTCGGCATACCGGGCAAAGACATTGGCCATGCCGGGGTCGGCCCCTGAACCGACCAGTGCGGTTAATCCTTTTTGCCGCCAGGCTTCGTGAGCAGCGTACTGCTCATCTCCGAGCTTGATATGAGCTTTCGAATACGGATGGTCCGGGTGGCGCTGGGATAATGTCATGGCCAGGTCCATATAATGGAACCCGCCCTGAAAACAGGCGTTGAAGATGGAAGGATTCAGAGTGGGATCGCAGGCATTGAGGACCAGATCGATTTGGTGGGCAGCTGCGATCCGCACCAGCGCTTCCTGATCCCGGGCGTTCAGTTCTACCGCGGGAAACCGTTCTGTCTGGTCCAGATCCTGGCTGAGTGACTTAGCGGCAGCCTCCTGGTAATCCGCCAGCACCATTTTCTGAAGCCAGCGGCTCTCCGGATCATGTTTCCGGACAATACGGGCAATGGCAGTGCCGACACCGCCGGTGCCAACAAGTAACACGTTCATGCTGTGAGCCTCCTGTTTGAGTGCTGCACCCGCTTCAGGGGTGCAGTGGTTGGATGTTAGGTGTAATAGTTGATGCAGGTGATCCGCAGGCTAAGGGATGATGCCCCAGCTGGGGGAGAAGGGTTCAATAGCTGAATCATACACATACCTGGAAACGACAGTGGCCGTATTGGCATCGACATCATAGAGGTACTGACTCCAGGTGTTTTCAATGATCCGGGTATCCACACACATGATCGCTTGGGATCCGTCAGGAGAAAAGTCGGCCATGATCACCTGAAGACCGTCTTCCCAGAAGAGGAGATCCCCTTCTCCGGTTGCCGTATCAACGATGTACATGCCGAAAGTGGTAATTTCATCTTCGGTAATGTCAATACCGGCGCTGACGAGGAGCAGATCATCCCGGGGAGAGACCGCGATGTGGAAGACATAGGGCTCATCCACAGACCAGACCATCCGCACATCATCGGCGGCCAGATCATATTCATACACGGCATATTCATCTGCGCTGTCCGACCAGGCAACAAAGTAGAGCAGTTCTTTGGTGGGATGAAGGGTTGCTGTTTCTAAAGCTTCCTGATCCACGTCGTCAAAATCGGACAGATCCACAAAGATGCCAGACTCACCGGTATTCACATCGGTGTAGTAAATGTTGCCGACCCAGTCCTCATCGTAGGCACTGTAGATGATCTGGCTGCCGTCATGGCTCCAGCTGGGGGGATAATAGTAATAAGCACCGGCGGTGTTCAGCTCGGTGGTCTGGCCGGTGGCCATATCACCCAGCAGGATGGTTTCCCATGGCTCAGTCCATTCATGATAATTCACAAAAACCACGAATTGGGTCCCGTCAGGGGACAGCCGCGGAAAATCAAAGTAACCAAGGCCGGTGGGAATGATTTCCCGCAGGAATGTGCCGTCCGGCGCAATCGTCGCCAGTCGCGGGCCTGTTGACAGGAGGACCTGTTCTGTAAAACCGGCATTCCCTGCATATTCTATGGGCGGCTGGAATGCGGGCATTTCCCAATCGTCGATGATGACAGCACTTCCCTCTCCCGTTAAACCAGCCGGTTCTTCAGGGGCAGGAGCGGGTGCTTGCTGACCGCCGCACCCGGCAAGCCAAACCAGAGACAACACCAGGAGCAGGCATAAGAGACTTTTTTTCACAATAAAACCTCCCTTTCGATAGTTGACCGATGGATAAGCCAATCCATGACGATTGATAGTTGCAAGAAGCGTACCAAAACAGCTGACAATTTTCCAACCTCCCTTCCCAAATGCTCTATGCTGGATGCATGGCATACTTCTTGCAATGATACTGATGTGATAGACGGCAGGTCGTGTTTATGACTGAATCAGCGTATCTGTCGTCAATGCCTGTCAATCGCGAAACGACGAAGGAGGGACTGTCATTTGAGTGGAGTCATTTTGGAAAACGCCAACATTATCTTAGTGGCACTGGCGGTATATATGGTGTTTGCCATTGCGGTCGGTGTGTATTTCTCCAGAAGGATTCATGATGCGGACGACCATGTATTGGCAGGGAGAGGGTTAACGTTTCCTTTCCTGGTGGCTTCCATCACCGCCACATGGGTGTGTGCCGGTGCGTTGATGGGCGCGGCGGGTTATGCCTATCTGTATGGGATGCAGGGCGTGATCTATGACCCATGGGCACCTTTCCTGACCATGATTATCATCGGGGTGTTCCTGGCGTACCGGTTGCGCCGGGCCAGGTACACCACCATGGTGGATTTTTACGAAATCCGGTATGGGCGCATCATGTCGGTGTGTTACATGGTAATGCAAATGATTGGCGGGCTCAGCTGGATTGCCGGTCAGATGGTGGCAATGGGCATTATCATCAACATGACGACAGGCTTTTCTCTCGAGTTGTCCATTATCATCGCGACCATCGCCATTATCCTGATTACGTACAGCGGCGGTTTGTGGGCTTTGTCAAGGCTCGATGCTGTTGCGCTGGTCCTGATTGTTGGCGGACTGGCGGTGCTTTTTCCGGCAGTGATCAACGCTGTCGGCGGCTGGAGCAATTTCGTGGCTACAGCCCGGGTGTACGATGACCTGCCGGCATTTGCCATGCTTCCAGTGGCGGAGCCAAGAGGATACCTGTGGTACACCGGGTTTTATGGCATCAGCCTTTACATTGGGGCCTGGCTGGGAGTCGGCCTTGGCGACACGAACTGCACTACGCTGACCCAGCGCATTCTCGCGGCCAAGGATGAAAAAACGGCAACTGCCGGATTTATCACCAGTGGATTTCTTTACCTGCTGCTGGGCATGATGCCGGTAATGATCGGGATCGCCATCTATACATGGGGCCTGCGTGTGCGACCGGATATGGCCGAATATGTACTCATATGGGCCACCAGCGAGTTCCTGCCTTCCTGGGGAGGCGCGCTGTTTGTTCTCTCAGTGGGAGCGGCGATTCTGAGTACCTGTGGGGACAATATTTTAGTCAATTCCACCCTGCTGGGACATAACATCTACCGGTATTTCAAACCGAATGCCAACACGAAAGACACCTTGAAAGCGGTTCGATTCTTCATTCCCATTGTTGGATTGTTCTGTATGGCGATCGCACTCTTTTTCGGGTCGGTATACAAATTGATTGTGTTTGCGGGGGCGGTACTGCTGCCAACCATTGTGGCATCATACTTTGGCGGTCTCTTCTGGAAAAAAGCCAACCATAAGGGAGCGGTCTGGTCCTTCATCACAGGCTCGGTCTCCTGGGTCATCTTTTTCGTCATGGTCTTTCCCCACACCAAGGAAGTGAACACCGGCATGCTGGTGCGTGGAGAACCCTGGATGGAGGAGGCAATATGGGATGGCCTCTATATCGCCGTCATACCAGCATTTATTATCAGCATAGCGACCCTTGTCATTGTATCTCTGGCGACAGCTGAAAGCAGTCCGCCCAAACCGGTGCTGGATGCGGAAGGCAACGATCTGACCGATGAACCGCTCTTCTTCTGGTCAAAGAAAAAAGCGACACTGGTTGACTGACAGCCGCTGTTTCGAGGCGTCTATCCCAAATCACAAAAGATCGTCTGCCGGCTCATCATGCCCGGGCGATCTTTTGCATTTGACAGATATCCGTTTACTGGTTAAAATGAATGCATAATTTCAAAATAAATACATAAAAAAATAAACGCACGATATATTCGCGATGGAGCAATAAAATCATTGCAGTTTTGCAGTAATTCATGCGAAAATGCAGGCAAACTGTAAAATAGATGAGTCAAACACACACCACATCAAAACATCAAACGAAAAAGAAAAATGAAATGAGGTGAGAGTTCCCCTTAATGGCAGGGGCGCGAAAGTCATTGACAAAAAAGTTAGGAGTGGAATGATGTGGACACAATCGGCAGAAGCATTGCCTGGGGAACAGCGCCTGATTAATGAAGTCATTGAATTGTTGCCATTTCCGCTGGTTATTTTCGATCTTGACCGGAAGGTGTAT
>JAWSUV010000029.1:0-27728 GCA_033549305.1 Bacillota bacterium
ACCGGGCCGGATTCCCACCGGCTAAACATGTGAAACCGAACTGGCGCACCCCTCCCTCTTTCATTTTACCAATTCTTCCTTTTCTGATCTTGGATTATTCTATCCATCAAAGCAAACCATCTATCAGGGCAAAAAACCTATTCCCTTTGCTGTTAGGGCATCAGGTGGTCTTCATACAGCTTCACCATAATCACGGCAGCCATTTCACGGGTGACCACACTCCGCGGCATGAACCGCTGGCCGTCACCCACCATGAGACGATGTTGGTACACCAGACCTACCGGTTCTTTCGCCCATTCGGCGGCCTCTTCAAGATCCGCCGGCTGGGCCAGTTCATTTGCTGCCGTCAGCTCTAGGGCTTTCGCCAGGACCACGGCCATTTCCTGTCTGCTGATGGACCGGTGTGGTGCGAATGCGTCTTCGGCCACTCCTGACATCCATCCATTCTTTCGGGCCGTCATCACATATCCGAAGTACCAGCTGCCTGGCTGGACATCCTGGAAAACGGAAGCTTCATTGGAGCTTATGGCCGCCCCATGAATCTTGGCCATCAGCACGGCAAATTCAGCGCGGGTCAGTTCCCGTTTCGGGTCAAACCGCAGCTCTTCCGCGCTGACGCCGGACATCAGACCGTAGGCCACCGCTTTTTTCACCCATTCCAGGGCCCAGGCGGAGATGTGGGCTTCGTCGGCCAGATGGATTTCTGTTACAGGTTCTTCTGTGACTGCTGTCTGTTCTTCCTGCTCGATTTCAATTTCCTTTAGATCAAAGAGATCCGGTGCTTCATTAAGGTATCGTTCATAGGCTGTCAATGCCATCAACGCCTGCTGGGTTGCCAACTGATCACTGCCGCCTCCCAGGGTGTGGGCAAAGCCACCGTCTGTGTTATGATATTGCGTCAGTTGGTCCAGCAGCGAGTTTTCTTCCCTGATGAACCGCTCCTCCATCAAATCCAGTTGAAGGACCGACAGGGCAATAATGGTCTGAGCAACGCTTTCCGTGCTGTTCATCGGTTGATTGATCAGCCATTTCACAGCTTTTTCCGTTGCCTCTTTCACCTCAGCATCATCCTGATACCGGGAAAATGCCTGCAGCACGACCGCTGTGATGTCCACGTCACTAAAAGCTGCCGGGTTCTGGTCAAGGGAAAATCCACCGTCCCGTTTCTGCTGATCAAGCATCCATTCCAGTAACGACTCCCTGTTCCATCGGGCATCATCCGGGATCATGTAGTCAATTGCGTCCAGAGCCAGCAGGGTATAGGCCGGCCCGTTGATTCCCTGAGCCAGCATCCGTTCATGGTTAATCAGGCTATCCAGCAGATGATACCCACTAACACTGCCGGCATCCTTTCCAAGAGCACTCAGTGCCAGGATTGTCCTGGCATAGTCCGTGACGAGCCGAAAGCTGCCCTGCTGGTCTGTGACGTACTGGTTCAGGGTTTCCAGATAACTGTCAGGCACTTCCCGCCCAGTCCTTACGAGGGCGAAGGCATCCCAGTCGTTGAAGCTGTCATATACGTCGAAAACTGTCTGGCTGATAATCCAGTCTGCTGCTTCTTCCCTTATCTTTTTCAGATCAGCGGTAAATGTCCCTGCTGCACCGACAAGTCCTGTGCCAGCGCCGCCAACCAGGTTGGCTGAATCCGTACTGTAAAACCATTCCAGGCGATCGTCAGCTCTCAGTGTATAGCTGGTCGCAGAAACTGGCGGAACTACCCCGTTGACCCTGTACATCCAGCCGTTCAGCCCTTCATTGCTCAGCCCATTGATGGTATGAATAAAATTCAGAGAGTCATAATCATAGGTCAGCCCGGTTTTATGGAGCGCTCCCACAGGTGTCATGCCGTGGAGATCACTGGAAGTCAGGGTCATGTAGCCTGAGTAGTAGTTTTGTCCGTTTTTGCCTGTGACGGTGGTATACACAGTGATCCCTGCCGGGCCACTTCCGCCACCACCACTGCTGCCTGCACTCACTTCGACCTGCTTTGCCAGAGTTCTGACCAGGCCATTGTCCGGGTCCGGCCATGCTGCAGTGTTTGCTTTATCCGCCGCAATGTAATAACTGCCGGCGCCGCTGATGCTGAAGCTTAACTCACCGTTGCTGTCCGTGATGCCTGCCGTCACCGGACTGGTTCTATTGGCTTCCTGGTAGTAAATGACAGTGGCGCCTTCTACCGGAGTATTCTCAGGCAGAGTAACACTCACCTGAATGTCCTGCCCTGTCAAAACGCTCTTGGATGAGAGAGAAAGACTCCCTTCGTTCGTTGACCCGTTGCCTGAAAGGACAAACCGGTCACCGTCATGGTATCCTCCCCCTTGCCAGGGTTGCACCATCCAGTATGGTTCTCCCGGTATCCCGTTGATGAAGTCAATGAATTTATCAGAGCCAAATTCTGTATACTCTACGGAGTAGCCTAAGGCATCCGCATTGTCAATCAGGATATCCGCATATCCTGTGCCGCCGATTACTTCCACCACAGTCTCCGGCAGAATTGTATAGGCCGATCCCTCGATTCTGATGGTGACTTCTTCGTCATTCACTTCGACCTGCTTTGCCAGAGTTCTGACCAGGCCATTGTCCGGGTCCGGCCATGCTGCAGTGTTTGCTTTATCCGCCGCAATGTAATAACTGCCGGCGCCGCTGATGCTGAAGCTTAACTCACCGTTGCTGTCCGTGATGCCTGCCGTCACCGGACTGGTTCTATTGGCTTCCTGGTAGTAAATGACAGTGGCGCCTTCTACCGGAGTATTCTCAGGCAGAGTAACACTCACCTGAATGTCCTGCCCTGTCAAAACGCTCTTGGATGAGAGAGAAAGACTCCCTTCGTTCGTTGACCCGTTGCCTGAAAGGACAAACCGGTCACCGTCATGGTATCCTCCCCCTTGCCAGGGTTGCACCATCCAGTATGGTTCTCCCGGTATCCCGTTGATGAAGTCAATGAATTTATCAGAGCCAAATTCTGTATACTCTACGGAGTAGCCTAAGGCATCCGCATTGTCAATCAGGATATCCGCATATCCTGTGCCGCCGATTACTTCCACCACAGTCTCCGGCAGAATTGTATAGGCCGCTCCTTCGATTCTGATGGTGACTTCTTCATCGTCACCAATAATTGGATCGGGAGTTCCAATGGTTGTATCCGGTTTTGCACCCAAAAGAAGATATGCCTCTAGAGCCCATACATTAGAACCTGCGTTCTGGCTGCCGAAACTGTCAATAGTAGCCAGATAATCTGTCGGTCCTTTACCAGTCGTTCCATGTTTCCATTCATTCAGGTCTTTTTTCAGTACAGCTAAAGTCAGAATGACCTCTGCTGTATTGGTGATGGGATCATCCCAGGATGTTTCAAAAAAGCTTCCGTCTTCCTGTATGGTTGTCTTCACCCAGTCAACTGCTTGTTGAATCGCTGTTTCCATATCTGTGTTTAATGCTTCATCCGGAATGTTTTTTTTCAATCCGGCTAAAGCTCTCATTGCCTGTGTGGTTGACATGAAATCGCCAAAACTTCCGTTATCAGTCTGCAGTTCAAGAAGATACTGGGCACTTTTATCCAGATCCACATCACTGATGGCACCGGTTTTTGCCAAAACATCAAAAACAGGGAGATTCGTCCACTGATTATATGCACCGTTAAAGAAAGTCCCGTCTTCGTTTGCTGCATGCCTTTGCAGCAGAATTTTCAACAACTCTTCTGCCAAGATATTCTCTTCTAAAGCAACCGCAGCAATATATTGGTATGCAACAGCTTTTGCATTGATCGGGTCCATGCTTTCATTTGTTTTTGTTTCATCGATTAAATTACGCAATTTCGATCTTAATGTTAGATCATTGTATGACCAGTTAGCAACATCGACACCCGCCTCTTTCAGGATAAACATATGGTATGGATCAATACCTTCGAAGGATGTTTTATAAAGCACACCCTCACTATCAAGATATGCAGCATATAATCTTTCAATATTCTCAGTCGCCAATTCATCATAGGGTCCAGCTTCTTCCGCCAAAACAAAAAACGGATTTAAAATACTAATGATCATGACCAAACACAGCATCAGCGCTAACTGCTTTTTCCACTCTCTTCTTTTCACCGGTTCATAAACCTCCTTGATTCATCTTTTCGAAAATAACATAAAAAACCCTGCTGCCATCCACCGACAACAGGGTTCTGTCTGAGTTTTAAACAAACGTCCTCCTTTCCCCAAGTCCGCGTGGGCTATTCTTTCAGGTTGGCAATAAGCAGGTTTCCTGGCTCAGGATCATTGCCTTGGCTGCGTCTTCCCAGGAACGTTGTTCCCAGTGACCAATGCAGCTGGCTCTCCTTTACAGTGGCGCGACCGCGCCGGGTTCTAACCGGCTTCCCTCGCTGCTTTCTTTCGAAAGCATCACTTATTTCCATATTCAGTTCTATTAAGCTAAAACTATCACTCTACTGAGATTATGTCAATAACAAACCATCAGAGAAACGCTTGCTGCTACATGTTCTTCTGACGCAGGATTCAACAGCAGCGCAGACTCCGTTTTCATCCACACACCTGAAACTGAATCCATCATTCAAGGCAGGCTAATCCATTCATTCAGTTTGGTTTCTTTGATTTTCATCAGGAGATTCATTCAACCCTTTTGGGGCCATCGCTTTAATCATACTGATCAACAGCTCGATATCGACAGGCTTTGACACATAGTCATCCATCCCTGATTCAAGGCATTTTTCCCGGTCGCTCTCCAGTGCAAAAGCCGTCATGGCGATGATGGGAGTGTGAATTCCTTTCACCTTCTCCGTTTTTCTTATTTCCCGAGTGGCTGTGTACCCATCCATCACAGGCATTTGAGCATCCATGATAATGACATCGAATCTTTTTTGCTCACACAATTTGATGGCTTCCTGTCCGTTTGGGGCTGCCGTTATTGCCCAGCCTCTTCTGTCAGCTATTTTTTGAATGATTTTCCGGCTCACGTTGTCGTCATCAACCATGAGCAGTTCCATTCCCTGATACTGGTCTGTCTCTCCGGCAGGTTCTGCCGCCTCTTCCACCGGTTGGTTTTCTACCTCGGGCCCATTATCATCTTGCAGTTTATTCATCACCGTCGTGAAGTAGAAACGGCTGCCAACTCCTTCTTCGCTTTCTGCCCAGATTTCACCCTGCATCAGTTCCACCAGACCATTGGAGATGGACAGACCCAGTCCTGTTCCGCCATAGTCGCGCGTGGTGGAATTGTCCGCCTGATTAAAGCTGCTGAAAATGCTTTTCAGCTTATGCTGCTTGACCCCGATCCCCGTATCCCGTACAGCCCATTCCAGCTTTATTGTCTGATCTGTTTCCTCCACCCTGCGGACACCAACTTCAATCTTCCCTTTGAATGTAAATTTAACGGCGTTGCCGATGAGATTATTAAGCACCTGCCGCACTCTGAAGGAATCGCCCACCAGCAGTTCCGGAAGATCCTCTTCAATGGTGACAAACAGGTCAAGGTTTTTATTTCTGAGAGAAGGTTGAAAAAGGCCTTCAATTTCTTTCAGCAGCTCGTGAAGGCTGAATGCCTCTTTCTCCATGATTATCTTTCCGGCTTCCATTTTTGAATAATCAAGGATATCGTTAATGACCGTCAGCAGTGAATGCGATGAGGAAATCGCCAAATACGTATATTCCTTCTGCTCCTCCGTCAACTCAGTCATTTCCAGCAGCTGAAGCATTCCCACCAGCCCGTTTAGAGGTGTTCTGATTTCATGGGACATATTGGCAAGAAACTGGCTCTTCGCTCTGTTGGCCGCTTCTGCGGCTTCTTTGCTTTTAGCCAGAGTCCTCTCAGAATCTTTGAGATGTGTAATATCATGGGAGAGCACCTGTATGCCTAGGATTCTGCGATCCACATCACTTATTTTATGAAACGTATTCAAAAACCATTTGACTCCTTGCGGTAACGAGACCTGGTCTTCAAATTCCAGTTTTGTGTCAGCGTTCGCTGCCTGCTTGATCCGCTCCAGGTACCGTCGCGCGATGGCTGCGTCATACACATGGTCAAGTGGCTTTCCCATAAAATCCAGGGGTAATCCCCCTGCATATTCCGCTGCCAGCTGGTTAAAGGCAATGACGGTTCCGTCAAGTTGATAATAGCCAATGGCGACTCCGGAATCTTCATAAAGTGTCCGGTACTTTTCTTCACTCTCCCGCAGCTCCTGCTCCGCGATTTTATACTCAGTGAAGTCGCTGATGGTCATGCGGTTCACAGTGGCACCGTCTGTCTCCTGCTGGATCACAGCCTCCAACCTGGCCCAGAAAGGCTTTCCGGAAGGCCCCTGCATGCGCAGCTCACACTGTTGAGGTTTTCTGAATTGATAAAGCCTTCTCTGCATGCGGTAAAAAACATCCTGATCATCCCTTAGAATATAACTGGTGAACGGCATCCTGATTAACCTTTCCCGGTTTTCACCCAGCATGCCGGCCGCTGTCAGATTGGCTTCCCGGATCAGCCCTTTTTCTGACAGGGTGCAGTAACCCACCGGAGCCAGGTCATACAGGTTAAAATAGCGCGCTTTTGATTCATCCAGCTCCCTCTGGGCACGACGCAATTCCTCATTCTGCAGCTCCAGTTCAATCTGATGCACCTGAAGCTCGTGAAGCATCAGGTGTGCTTCTTCTGCAGAAAGGGATTGGATCTTCCCGTGGGCTTCTATGGCTTTATTCAGGGAGATTTTTTCCGCGCGTTTCCTCAATTCATGACTGACTCTAGTTCCATCAGCTTCACTGTTCATGGTGCGCCTCCTACTTCTACGGGTGTTCCATTGACTTCATTCTTATTGTGCCATCAGATAGGCCGGTAATCGGTAATGTCCGTGAGGGTGCCGAATGCCCGAACAACCTGGCCGCTGGCCGTCACTGCCTCGGCACGGGTGCGGATCCAATGCTGTGTCCCGGCTGCTGTGGTGATTTTAAACTCCAGGTCATAGGGCTTGCCACTGTCAAGGCACTGCCTGAAAGCTGCCTGCATCACTTGACGGTCTGCCGGTTCATAACAGGTCAAACTGTGTTCAAAGAGCTCTTCTGATTCCATCTCAGTCTCTCCCGGCTCGAGCCCATGGAGCAGATACATTTCCTTCGTCCAGTACAGCGTCCCCTGTTCAGCGTCCCACTGCCACCCGCCGCTGCGGGCCAGGTGCAGCATGTTCTGCAGAAGTGCTTCACGCTGCCGCAACTCTTCATAATCCATCAGCATCTCCTGCGCCTTTTTCGCTTTACCAATATCCACAAAAGTGATCACAGCCCCTTCGATCACATTGTCCAGCGTACGGTAGGGCATAATGCGCAGACTGTACCAGGCTCCGGATTGGATCTGCACTTCCACCTCTTTGTGAATCAGGGTGTCCAGTACCATTTGGATGTCTTCCACAAGTGTGTCATATCCCTGAAGGTTTGAAACGATATGTCCTACCGGCCGGCCAACATCCGACTGAATCAGGTTGATGATTTTTGTGACAGCAGGTGTAAAACGCAGGATTCGTAATGCATGATCCACAAAGACAGTGCCAATATCCGTTCCCGCGAGCAGGTTGTTCATGTCGTTGTATACTCTGGACAAATCCGTCACTTTGGTCTGCAATTCGGCATTGACCGTGGAGAGTTCTTCGTTAACAGACTGCAGTTCCTCCTTGGATGTTTCCAGTTCCTCATTGGTGGACTGCAATTCTTCATTCACTGACTGCATCTCTTCGTTCGAGGATTTAAGCTCTTCGTTGGAGGTTTCCAGTTCCTCATTGGCAGCGCTGAGATACTCCTCCTTGGCAATCAATTTTTGCTTAAGTTCGGCAATGTAAGCGGCCGCATCCGAACCGGCACCGGTCTTCAATATTTCCAGGCCCTCAAGAGGTTCACCCTCAATATCGACAGATAATGCCTGTCGTTTCCATTCCCGGTCCACTTGAGGTGCTTTCTCCATCGCTACCAGATAAAGTTGTGTATTTTCATTTTGGTCTTTCTGCGCCGCCACCGGAGAGACGGTAAGGTTAATCTCCGAAGTGTCCCCATTGGTTTTGACGCGCACACCGGGAAAGCGGATCACCTCCCGTGTCTTCACAGCCTTGTGGAAGGCTGTGGTCAGATCATTCTTCAACCCTTCCCTGGCCATTTTCAACATATTACTGACTCCTGCTTCACCAGGTGCCGGTTCCAGATAGGAACCGGTACGCCCATGAAAATAGAGAATGTCGCCACGGCCGTTCACAAGTACCGCAGCCGTATCCATTTGCTTCAGCAGCTCCTGTTCAGTCAGATCGCGCAATGGTTTTTTCCCGGCCATGTTGTTTCCCCGGTCAGCCACCGCCGTGGGTTCTGTCTTTGAATAGAGCATAAAACTGATTCCGGCAGGACGCTGTTCACCGGCAAATCCTTCTTTTCGCTGATACACTTTCAGTGTGCGGTCGATGACGGTAAACAAGTGGTTGAATTCACCAACGGTTTCAGAAGTGCCCAGGAAAAGATATCCTCCCGGCTTCAGAGCATAATGAAAGAGCGGAATCAGTTTCTTCTGCAGTTCTCCACCCATGTAGATCATGAGGTTTCGGCAAATGATCAGGTCCAGCTTGGAGAATGGGGGATCTTTGATGACATCCTGTTCCGAAAAGATCAACATGTCCCTGATGTGTTTGTTGATTCGAAATTCGCCGCCGCCTGATTCGACTGTAAAAAACTGCGCTAATCGTTCAGCGGAGATGTCGGCGCTTATACTGGCCGGATAAATACCTTCTCTGGCAGTGGCGATGGCTTGACTGTCGATGTCGGTGGCGAAAACCTGCGCCTGAATATTTCGTTTCATTTTATCACGGGCTTCCTTCAGGAGGATCGCCAGGGAGTAAGCCTCTTCTCCGGTAGAACACCCCACCGACCAGCCCCGGATCACACCATCTTCCTGTTTACTGCTGAGCAGTGAAGGGATGACCTGTGTTTCCAGCACTTCAAACGCTTCCGGATCCCTGAAAAAGCCTGTCACTCCGATGAGCAGATCACGAAAGAGCAATTCCACCTCTGAAGGCATCTGATTCAGATACTTGATGTAATCATCGATTGCTTCGATCTGCTGAAGTGCCATGCGCCGTTCAATACGCCGATTAATCGTGTTGAATTTGTATTGTGAAAAATCATGACCTGTCTGTTTGCGCATCAACCCAAAAATCTTTTTAAAGGCATTCTCTGCTTCCGGCAGCTTGTCGCTGGGTCCATCATCCTTTCCAATGGCATGCGCTGAATAGGCGATGAGCCTGTCAGGCATTTGATCCGGCGGCAGCACGAAGTCCACCAGGCCGGTGGCAATCGCGCTCCGAGGCATCCCGTCATATTCGGCCGACTCGCAGCTTTGAACCATTACCATACCACCCTCACCCTTGATGGCCCTCAGCCCAAGGGTACCGTCACTGCCGGTGCCAGAAAGAATAATGCAGATGGCACGTTCGTGCTGATCGGCTGCCAGTGAACGAAAGAAAAAATCGATGGGCAGCCGCTGGCCCCTGGGAGTGGCCGGTTCAATCAACAGAAGTGAGCCGTTCAGAAACGTCATATCCCGGTTTGGCGGAATGATATAGGCACAATTTGGCCTGACTTTCATGCCATCCTCCACCTCAAAAACCTTCATGCGCGTGTACCGCCGGATGAGTTCGGTGAGGAGGCTCTTGTGATCGGGTGCAAGATGCTGCACCAGCACAAATGCCATGTTTGGGTCGGTGTCGGCGGGCATTCCTGAGAAGAAGGCTTCAAAAGCCGCCAGTCCACCGGCGGAAGCACCAATGCCCACAATGGGAAACCCTGTTTCTTTTTTTGAGCTGCCACTATCACCAGTACTCATATTTATCTCCTTTTGCACCTGAATGTGCTGTTATTCAAATTAATTTTAAACACCCACGTCACTTTTGACGATTCATCCGTTTTATGCATTGACAACCATTCTTATCTCCTGGTTTGATCAAGTGCATTAAAAAAGACCAATGCTGCAGAGAATAAACGGACACCGCAAAATTGATCAGTGAAATGTCTTGTTGATATTGAGGCTGCGCCAATTGAGATGATCGAAACTGCTTCTGGAGGAAAGTGAAAGAGGACAAAGGAAGAAAAACAGATGAAAGATACTCGTTCACTTATTGAGAAGTATATACCCTTTTCGCAGTCGGCTAAAACACAACGTCTGGATATCCGGCTTTTCATCCCGCCAGATTAAACGTCTCCAGACAGTGGCTGCATCAAAACAATCTGCCAGTTAAAAAATGGCAAAACCGATCAGAATGCCAATGAACAGTCCGATATTGGCCAGGTGGTTGTTCATCCGGTTGGCCTGTGGAATCAGCTCATCGTTAACAATGTAGATCATGGCCCCGGCTGCAAAGGCCAGCAAACCCGACACCAGCAATGGAGAAATGTTCACAATCAGCAGACCGATGGCTGTCCCCGCCACAGTCATCATCCCGGCAAATAAGGTGAACAGAATGACTTTTCCGCTGGAAAGTCCGCCTGCTTTTAAAGGCCCTGCAACCGCGAGCCCTTCCGGAATATTGTGGAGCCCGATAGCAACAGCGATACTGAGACCCAGCTGCGGACTTGCCTCCAGGCCGGCACCGATGGCCAGTCCCTCCGGGACGTTATGCAGCGCAATGCCAAAAAAGACCAGGTAGCCGGTGCGAATGATGGCTCTGTCCGTTTCAGGAAAATGATCCGGGTTTTCAATGTCCAGAAAATCACCTCTTGATAAATGTGCATGGGGCAGAATAAGATCCACCCCGAACATCATGGCACAGCCAAGGATAAATCCCCCCATCACTGTAAACAGACTCCCCAGGTGCAGCGCTTCGGGCATGAGCTCAAACATGGTCAGCGCCAGCATGACCCCGCCGGCAAAACTCAGCAGGAATGCCATCATTTTTTTGCCGGGCTTTCCACAGCACAGCAGAATCATTGCCCCAATCACGGTTGAAGATCCGGCTAAAAAACTGTACAGTAGACTTTCCATAAATTTCTCCTCTATCTTCAACAGGTTCAACCAGACGTTGATGATGCCCTGGCCATGTTTCTACTGTATCATATCATGTCGATCCTTTGAATGGTTAAGATCATCCGGTTCTTTCCGGTATGAATGCGGACACCATAACCGTTGATATTCAGACCATTCCTCGATGTGGCACAAAAACAGCACCGAATCCGCAAGAATCTGGTGCCGCCTTTTAGTAATCGGTTATGATCATTTTCACCTTACGAAAAATTTAATCTTCCTCTTCCTCTTCTAACTCAACTTCAGTTTCAATTTCGTCATTTTCTTCCGCTGCTTCACTCTTTTGGTTCAGTTTCGTTTCCGCATATTTTCTGGGACTTTCGTGCTTTCCGATGCGGACTTCTTTCGTTTTGGCATCATACTCGACCGGTTCACCCAGCGCAATGGCGATAAAGCGGAGGGGCACATGGGCCCTGTTGCCGATGACCTGGGCTTCCGCATCCATTTCTAACTCTTCCCCGTTTACGGTGTATTTTCGCTCACCCAGGATCAATTCGATGGTAATGGTAATCGCATTATCCTCTTTTGTAATGATTACCTTACTCTCCTCAGGAATCCATTCCACCTCTGCCCCCAGAGCATTAACCACAGCTTTCACCGGAATCAGGGTACGGCCTTCCTTGATGACGGGGGGTGTCTCGGAGACAAAGGGGTTGCCTTGGATTGTCAGCTTGTTTCGATCCATGACAGCAAACTTTTCCCGAAACATCTGACGGACAAAATCCGGCAGCCCTTCCATGTCTTCCTCTTCATTCTCTACCACTTCCACAGCTTCAACTGCAAGGAGATTTAACAGTATGTACCAAAACAGTCTATATTTTACCATTGCATAAAAAAAAGAGAGCGAACCAAACCCTGTCTGGATGGTTTTGGGTTGTAAAACAAGAAAAGCGCCCTCATGAATTCTTACCTGGCGGAATGGGTATCATTTATCATGACGATGCCACTTACGCCTCATCAACTAACCTAGAATAGAAAGGACTCTCCCCATGCCAGTTAAAAAGGAATATCCGGAAATGGGCTGGAACCTGGACAACAGCTTTCTCCAGCTTCCGTCGGCTCTCTATACGCGCCTCACCCCCATGCCTGTGCCCTCACCAACGCTTGTGCTGTTCAATCATTCCCTGGCTGAATCACTGGGGCTCAACGCCGATCTCCTTTCAGGCGAAGCTGGGTCTGCTTTTTTTTCCGGCAATCAGCTCCCACCCGGCGCTTTGCCTTTTGCCCAGGCCTATGCAGGCCATCAGTTCGGCCATTTTACTGTCCTCGGTGACGGCCGGGCCCTGCTTCTCGGTGAACAGATCACCCCTTCAGGCGCCCGGGTGGATCTCCAGTTTAAAGGGTCAGGGCCGACACCCTACTCACGCGGAGGCGACGGCCGGGCCGCTCTGGGGCCCATGCTGCGCGAATACATCATCAGTGAATCCATGCATGCCCTGGGTATTCCCACCACCCGCAGCCTTGCGGTGGTAACCACCGGTAAGGATGTGATCCGCGAAACCAGGCTCCAGGGGGCCATCCTCACCCGGGCAGCCTCCAGCCATATCCGTGTCGGCACCTTTCAATATGCTGCACAGCGTGGCAGTATCCATGACCTCCAGGCACTGGCGGATTATACCCTCCAGCGGCACTTCCCTGGGATTCCGTCCGATGATGAACGTTATCGCGAACTGCTTCAGGAAGTCATTAAAAGACAGGCTGCCTTGATTGCCAAATGGCAGCTCGCTGGTTTTATTCACGGGGTCATGAACACCGACAACATGGCCCTCAGCGGCGAAACCATCGACTTCGGCCCCTGCGCCTTTATGGACACCTACCACCCTCAGACTGTTTTCAGCTCCATTGACTACTATGGACGTTATGCCTATGCCAACCAGCCATCCATTGCAGGATGGAATCTTGCCCGTTTCGCAGAAACACTCCTGCCGTTGCTGCATCCTGAAATGCCACGGGCTGTCAACCTGGCACAGGAAATTCTCGGCTCCTTTCCAACGCTCTATCAGCACGGGTGGCTGAAAGGCATGCGCCGCAAACTGGGTCTATTCAACGATGAATCCGAAGATGAAATACTGGTCAATGAACTGCTCACCCTCATGCAAGAACACCAGATGGATTACACCAACACCTTCCGCTCCCTGACACTTGACCTGCAGCAGGAGACACTCCCTGGTGAAACGGCGCAATACCGCCAGTGGGTTGAGAAATGGAAGGCTCGGCTTTCACGGCAGCCAAAGTCTGCGGCTGAATCGCAGCAGCTGATGCGCCAGTCCAATCCAGCCGTTATTCCAAGAAACCATCAGGTTGAGGCCTCCCTGGAAGCCGCCGTGAACAGTGACGACTTCTCTGTGATGAGACGCCTGCTGGCAGCACTGGAAAATCCCTTTGCCTATACACCGGATCAGGACGTCTATGCAGCACCGCCTTCCCCGTCAGATGTCCCTTACAGGACTTTTTGCGGAACATAATGATCCTCATGATTCCAGCAACCCTGCCGCCTGTTCATCAGACACATCCGTCAGATACGCCGGCCCTGCATTCTCCAGGCCAGGGTATCGTTATGGGTACGGGTCAGGGACCCCATATCCGCTATCCGTTTGCAGGCGGCAACTCTTAAGCGAGGATTGTGAAACTTTTTATCTGTTTTTCCGTATTAATGATTGTCAGACAAGAAAATCGCAATCAGTCACATGTGACTTCTCTGGGGAAAGAAAGGAACCGGCTCTATGAGACTTGGTAAAAAAGACTATCTCTTACTTGTAATCATCCTGATGATCACCCTGGCCATCGGGTTGTTAAACGAGACCACATTACGCAGCATTCTGTCTTATGGTTTTATCCTGATGATCCCTGCGTTGCTCGCCGGCATATTTGTCAGCTTGTTTTTCCCAACCGAAAAGCTGGGAGACGATTTCAAGCATCCCATGGAATGAGTGGCATTTTTACCCCAGGTTTCCAATTCCTCCCACTGGCATGTCTGGTCATTATTATCTTTATACTCATAAAAACGGCAGTGTGCTCTTCACACACTGCCGTTTTTAATTCCCGATTATTCAGTCTCAGCAACACGCCTATGTCCAAAATAAATCACGACTGCCAGCAGAAGCGGAAACACGGTGCTTGGTATGATTTGAAAATCAGTTCCGGCATTTGGGTGGGTAGTCGACGGAACAACTGCCTTGAGAAGATGGATGTCAAATCCATACCCCAGGATCTGGCCGGCGATGTACAACCCCATAAAGAGGCTGATGAGCCTGACCCGATATTTTTTTTGAATCAGAACAACACACACAGCGAGAGTGACGCCAATATACCATACGGCTGAAAAAACAAGTTGGGTATTCACGATTACGCTCCTTTTACCAAATCTTTCAGTGCCATGATGCTTCAAACGAACAATCCCGGAAGAAGATCAATGTCATGGTTTTCTTTCTCCATTATATCTGATTGGCATCAGTTACACCAGCCGAAATTCTTCCAGGACATGCCGGTGAATGCATGCACGTGATCGAATAGGATATCTTCTTTCATAGGGGTTCCACCAATGGATGATGGATTAGCAGGATCAAAATAGCCAGGCTATTTTCTCGACACACTCGTCTACGCTTTGTTCCCTTTTTTCTTCTTTCCAGCATGCAATCCCTGCACCCAGCGTCTGTGCGCCTTTATCTTCACAGATCGTGCGCATCGACTTAATGGCCCTGTTCCCGCCTGTCCAGGCAAAGGGCAGCTGTTTCGTCACCAGGAAAGCCGCTTTTTTGCCGACCAGGGAAGGCAGTTCTCTGAGATAGGCATCCATGACCGTACACAGTGAGAAAGCCTGTACAGGTGCTCCGAAGATCAGTGCATCGTAATCATCAACGGCTGGCTTCCCGGTAATCTCGAACTTGCCGGGTGAGGCTTCACCGGTGATTGTCACCTGTTCGATGTGTGCCAGATGATCTTTTTCTGCCAGCTTCTCCTGGATTTTCTGCGCCACGGAAAGGGTGTGGCCTGTC
Organism: Bacillota bacterium; assembly: GCA_033549305.1. Classification (GTDB taxonomy): domain Bacteria; phylum Bacillota; class Clostridia; order Peptostreptococcales; family Tindalliaceae; genus Anoxynatronum. The sequence goes on from JAWSUV010000029.1 coordinate 15,024, forward strand.
CGGGAATAAACAATGATCGCGATTTTCATGATAATCCTCCTCTTTCTATCCACGTTTCTTTAATGACCATTATGAAAACAGTGCTCTCTGCACTTTTTTCCTGCTATCTGATATGACGCTGTGTGATCAAAAATGTCTGATGGGTACGGAATTTAATTTTTATATCCCTAAAAATAAATAACGGGAGTCCACTGACTTTCTCTTTCAGCGAATACTCCCGGTATAACCTGATATGAGAATTCATGCCTGCCTAATCGGCAAAAAGCTGCGTCCACGTAAACCCGCCATAAACGCCGCCCTCGACAGTGCCTACACCCATGCGGGCAAAATCGGGATGAAGAATGTTGCTTCGGTGCCCGGGTGAATTCATCCACCCCTTCATCACTTCTTCCGCTGATTTCTGTCCGGCAGCAATATTTTCTCCTGATGTGCTGCAACTGACGTTATAGTGGTTTAAGAGATCGCGCAATCCGCCATATGCCGGTGATGTATGCGAAAAATAGTTGTTTGCCGCCATGTCCTTTGATTTGATGTCGGCCACCTTCATCAGTTGGTCGCATTTGATTAAGGGCTGCACACCGGCGTTTTCACGTTCAATATTCACCAGCCGGATCACTTCCATTTCAATCGTTTTCTGGTCCTGGTGCACATTTTCCGCCGCATACTCATCACTGTATGTGACATTTTGATCACCCGTTGGACTCGCTGCCTGGTCTGCCTTTACAGAAGCCAGTGCCACGTCACTCCCCGCCAGTCCGGTGATGGTGACGGCCTTTGTTTGATCATTCCACTGCACGCTGTAACCGAGCATTTCAGAAATGAGCCGAACGGGAACCAGGGTGCGCCCGTTGGCGACGACGGGCGGCACATCAAGCTGGATCTGCTGATCGTTTACATAGGCTTTCTGTTGATCGATAAATAACAGCACCTGCTTTGCTTCATCCTGGAACAGGATGCTTTTCTCATTGGCATTCCAGGTGACCCTGGCTCCCAGGGCTTCTGAGAAAAACCGCAAGGGTACCAGAGTGCGGCCGTTGCTGATGACCGGCGGCTGCTCCAGCACATAGGATGCCTGATTCACGGAGGCCTGAAAGGAGTTGATCCGCATGGTGACCACAACGCTTTTACCGTCACTGATACTCTCCGCGTTAACAGGCAGCGCCAGCGACATCATGACGGAAATCAACAGGAAGAACGGCAGTATCATTAATACGGTTTTTTTCATATGCTGATGATTCATGGCAGACATCTCCTGTCTTTGCTCCCACAACTGATCGGCGGGTTAAGGTGGACCGGGGACCAGTTCCAGTATATGCCGGAACCTGAACCCTGCCATGATCCATTTGTCGGTATTTGATCAACTGACAGGTCCTAGTTGACCCGGGACCTTTGATCTGCGATCTGCTGAAAATGATGGGCAGCAAAAAGCCCACCGCATGATGTGATGGGCTTGGTTACCCCGATGGACCCGGTTCCTATTTCGTCAGGGCCAGGTCAAGCATTTTCTGAATCAGGGATTCATAGGTGTATCCGGCAGCATATGCCACCCGTGGGTAGTCACTGTAGGCCGGCTGCATGCCGGGAAGGGTGTTGATTTCGAGAAAGTAGGGTGTGCCGTCAGGGCCGATGCGCACATCAATGCGGGCGGATCCCTTGCAGTCCAGCGCCCGATAGGCTTTGGCGGCATAATCCATCATCATGGCAGTCACATCCTCATCCAGGGGTGCAGGGCAGATCACACCAATGGCATCCTGGGCTTTTATGTCGACAGTCATAAACCCTTTTCCGTCATCAGTGTCGTACGTGATCTCCTGAATGGGCAGTACCTCGGGATCTTCGTTTCCCAACACACCAATGGTAAATTCCCGTCCGGTGATGAACTCCTCCACCAGGGCAGGCTGGTGAAAGAGCTGAAAGATCTTTCGAACCCCGTGACGCAGCTGTTCTTCGTCATCGACAACGCTCTCTTCCGTGATCCCCAGGCTGGAGCCTTCGTGTTCCGGCTTGATGATCAGGGGATACCGGAGAGACGGATCTACCGGCTCTTCCCCGGTGTAAAAGACCTGAAAATTGGCTGTGGGTACGCCAACGCTCTGGAACAGGCGTTTGCTGATGTGTTTATGTAACCCCAGGATATGGGTGGACAGCCCGGAACCGACAAAGGGAATTCCCAGCAGTTCCAGCATACCGACCACGTTGGCCTGCTCCATTTTGCTGGCGATTCCGGTACAGGCATTGAAGATGACATCCAGACCGTCAACAGCGCGGATGTCTTCCAGCAGGTGGAGGCTGGCCGGGATCAGGGTTACGGTGTGGCCATTGCTTACCAGTGCTTCTTCAATGGCCTGGACAGTGAGATTCATTTGTTCGGAACCGTGAGGATCCAGTGACGCGTCTCTTTTGCCGGCCGCATCCGCCGGGGTGAATAAAAGTCCAACGTGCATCATGTGTATTCCTCCTCGTATCGTTTGTTTGCTTGTTGCCTGCTGATCATTGAATTTTATTTATTATATCATTAGTTGAAGGTCCTGGATAATTCTTTCTTTGCTCCAATCCAGCCGAAACAGCATACTCGTCATTAAACAGGGTATAAAATGAATAGGAGGAGTGCGGTGTTGTGTGATGGATCTTTGACGCAGAATAGGAGGGATTCGCATGAAAAAAATTCTGGTAGCCATCGATGAATCCGAAGTATCTGAACAGGTGCTTCAGGAAGCCCGTATTCTGGCAGAAAAACTCAATTCAGATGTGCTGGTCATGACCGTCATCCCGCGTGTCGTTGAAGCGTTTAATTATCGATTTGGCTCCGACTTTGGCCGCCCGCATCTTGACGGCAAAGTCAGTGAATCCATGGCAGAAAAAATGCTGGAATATGCCGGTGAAGTCTTCAGGGAATTCAAGGGCAAATTTGACACTCTAAGTGTTTCCGGCGATCCAGCAGAAGAAATACTGTTAGTGGCGGATCAGGAACAGCCAGACCTTCTGATCATGGGTAACCGGGGACTCAGCGGTTTCACCAGGATTATGCTGGGAAGTGTTTCCACCAAAGTACTGCATCACGCCACCTGCGATGTGATGATTGTAAAACACGAATAATGGTAACAGGCAGCAGAATGGGAGGGATTCGCATGAAAAAAATTCTGGTGGCCATCGATGGTTCCGAAATCTCTGAGCAAGTCCTGCAAAAAGCAAAAACCATTGGGGAACAGTTCAATTCGGAAATTCTTGTGATGACAATCGTGAAACGCTTGGTTCCGTCTTATCATTACCGTCTTGGAGCCGATTTCGGCCACACGCATCTGGTGGATAAAGAGTCCGAGGAAATTGCCGAACGTATGATTAGCCATGCGAAGGAAGTCTTCACGGATTATACAGGAAAGTTTGATACACTCCTGGCACACGGCGATCCGGCGGAAGGCATTTTGGAAATCGCAGAAAAGGAAAACCCCGATCTGTTGATCATGGGCAACCGGGGACTCGGCGGTTTTAAGCGAATCATGCTCGGAAGCGTTTCCACTAAAGTGTTGCATCACGCTGGCTGTACGGTGATGATTGTGAAGCATCAATGATTAATAACCGGTCAATCTTGTTACTTGCCAAACTGAAAACTCCCCTGCGGACAGCAAATGATAGGTTCATCTGGCTGTCTTGAGGGGAGTGTTTTTATTGTTGTCCTAAATTTTACTGAGTCAGCCTTAAAGCTTGAATCGTTTCTTTGAGATCACAGCTCTCGCCTCTCCCATTTCAATTTATTCTCCCACATATTTCTCGTTCACACTTTTTCCTGGGGGTTCCTCTTGCTTGTTATTCCTTAAGACTGCATTCCATCTGACACATATGGGAGAATCGATCCACCCATGGGAATCACCAGCACACGGGCATCGGCACCCTGTTGTCTGAACGCCTGCTCCAGTGCCTGCTGCGCCGTTCCACAGGGAAGAAAGTATAGTCGGCTCACATCTTCATAAGGCATAGCCGTCACAAAAACCACAGTGGCTTTGTTCACCACTTTCGCAATAGCTGCCGCCTTATGTCCTCCCAGCACAAATTCCCGCTTCAGTCGATTGATCAGATCGTCAGGCTTTTCAGCCTCCCTGATCCATTCTTCAAAGGTTTCTTCCCCAAAACCTTCCTGGCATTCACCCAGCAGAATGATGACACCGCCTTCTTTGACTGCGTGGCTGGCATTATCCAGTGCTTTTTGAGCTTGATACATGTTTATGTCTTTTGGCGAACCTCCTGCCGACACCACCACAATATCTGCAGGCTCTGAAATAGCTACGCTGTACAAAGAATCCAGATAATGGCATCCGGCGCGGTGTGCCTCCAGATAATGTCCGGCAAATCCCTTGGCGACCTGCTTTTTTTCGTTCAGCACCACATTCAGAATAAAAGTAATGCCGAGCACTTCCCCAATTTCATCAATGTCTTCCCGCACCGGATTTCCTTCCAGTACACCGGATGCCGCCCGATCATCCAGCTGCAGTTTATGATTGTGCCGTATGCTTTCATAATTGGCAGCACCCGGCATGATCGCCTTTGCCCCGCCGGAATAACCGGCGAAATAATGGTATTCGATATTGCCGGTGCAAATTCGTACGTCCGCTTCCACAATGGACTGACACAGATGAATGGGTGTTCCTCGCCGTGTAGTGCCAAGTGAGATATAGGATTCTTCATTGCTGTCAATGCAGGTGATCCGCTCAAACACATCATCGCCTGCCAGACGTCTTTTTTCGTCCTCGGTGTGTCTCCGGTGTATGCCCATTCCAAAGATCACTTTCACATCTTCATCCCTGACGCCTGCCCTTTCAAGTTCTTCCAGCACAAGCGGCAGCATTTTATCAGAGGGTGCCGGTCGGGTAATGTCACTGGCCATAATGACGATTTTCTGGCCTGGTTTGACCAGTTCCGCCAAACGAGGGGTACCAATGGGATGGTGCAGCGCTCGACGGATTTCGCCCAGTTCGTCCGTTTCCTGATCTTTCATATCCAGTGGATTGGCTTCCAGAATGCCTATCAGGTTTTGATCCGGAATCTCCAGCACTCTCTTTTCCTTGCCATATTTCAGTTGTACCATTTTCACGTCCAACATCCTTTCCCGCGTAGATGGATGCCATCTCTTTTGTTCGTTCCTCAATTTCCGCTGGACCGACACTGGCACCCACACCATTCGGATCCATCGCTGCCAGCTCCACAGCGCTGTGAAAATCACTGTCGATCTTGAAGCCTGTTCCTCCGGCAGCGGTGGTTCTTTTCGCCGATTCAATGATTTTTTCGTTTTACTTAATGTCTTCCAATGAATGCATCAAAAGGGTATTAAAAAATCTCTCATTCATTGTAATCATGATCATTATATCTTCTTGAGAGAAAGATGACAATCAAGTACTTTTTCTCTTTCATTTTTCAAGCTTAGATGGCTGTGAACATCCTAATGGCCAGTTGTTTCTCGGATCAACCGTTCAGGTTAACCCCATTTGATAGGTGCCGATGTCTCTAGTGGTATAATCATGATATAGCCAGTGTACATGATCGTGAAAAGGAGAATCGCCATGAACATTCAACTTTTTGGAAAGAAAAAGTGTTTTGATACCCGAAAAACGGAACGGTATTTCAAAGAGCGCCGCATTCCATTTCAGTCCATCGATGTGGCTGCCTATGGTATGAGCCGGGGTGAGTTTGAAAGCGTGAAGAAGGCGGTGGGCCTGGAGGCTTTGCTGGACACAAAATCGCCGCTGTACCTGGAAAAGAACCTTCATAAAATCCGGGGTGCCGATACCATCATCGAAATCCTGCTGGAAAATCCGCGGCTGTTTAAAACCCCCATTGTCCGGAACGGTAAACAGGCAACAGTGGGGTATCAACCTGATGTGTGGAAAACCTGGGAGTAGGAGCCTTGGTTTGATGGATGGATGAATGTGCGAAAGGTGGTGCGGGATGAAACAGTTTCCGTCGATTGACCGGGTGCACGAAATGCTCAATGACATTTCTGATGGTATTCCTCAGGCGTTTTTTAACGAGCTCAATGGCGGCGTGATTTTAGTCGAGGCCGCAAAAAGTCATCAGGAGACAAAAACGGACTTGCCGCTTTACATCATGGGCGAATACCAGCGCAGTATCATTGGCCGGCAGATCATTATCTACTATGGCTCTTTCAGGCAGGCTTATGGACACCTGAGTGAAAAAAAGCTTTATGAAAAACTGAAAGAAACGCTGCTCCATGAATTCACCCATCATCTGGAGCATCTTGCCGGCGAAAGAGGATTGGAAATAAAGGATGAGCAGCGGATGAACGCTTACCGGCGCATCAGATAATGAAGAACATATCAAAAAAGGACAACTGAAATATCGATTGTCCTTTTTAACTGATGTTCTGATCCATTAAGGCTTATTTGCCCAGTTCTTCTTTAATCCTGGCAAGCTCTTCATCGACAGAAGCGGTGCCCTGTGAGGCATATTTCTCCTCCAGTGCCTTTGCCTCATCAATGGGTTCCATATTGAGTTCGGCCATGGCGTTTGCCTCGTCAAGCATCCTGCTTGCCTTATCCTCCATGCGGTTAAAGGCACTGGTTGCTCCCTGAGATTTTGCCATCGCTGATCCGACTTCATTCATCTTTTTCTGTGTTTTCGCAACATCAACTTTTGCTTTAATCATCGAACGTCGCGCTTTCAGCGCCTCAATATCAGATGCCAGTTTGTCGTGCATCTGGCGCATTTTCAACGCATTTTCATGGGCAGCCGCATACGCTGTCATTAATCCTGCGCCCACGTTTTCCAGTTCCTGCTTTTTGGTGATAAACGTGCGGGCATCCCCTTCATTACCTGCCTCTACAGCCCTTTTGGCAAAATCCGAATACTTGGCCACTGCTGCCTCGTTTTCATCCACTAAGCGTTTGGTGCGTTTTTCTTCTGCGATCACTCCGGCGGTACTGCGCTTGACTTCGGCCATATCCTCCATCATGTCATTCAAATACTGATCAATCATCTTGGCCGGATCCTCCATTTTATCAAGGACTACGTTGATATTTGCCTTAATGATGTCGCTGAATCGTTCCAAAATCGCCATTTAATTTCCTCCTTATCCTTATTCGCACTGTCCTTTTTGGACAGAATGCTTCATTTTTAGACAGTTATTGGTCCGGTTCACTGTCAGGGTCTTCGTATCTTTTCTCCAGCTTCTCCATTTCAAGATCACCGTATTTTTCCAGCGGCGTCTTCAACATTTCTTCTCGCTGCTGCGCTTCCAGGTTTTTCTGCTTCTTCACATTTCGCCACCAGACAAACAGGATGAGTGCCAGCGCCGCAAGACCAATGACAACAAACACAGCAATCCACGGTGAACGTTCCACATTCATGATACGGTCTGCCGCATCGTTGAAAGCCGTACTGAAATAGACCTCATCCGTCAAACTTTCATCATAGTAATAGCGATCGATATAATCAAGCAGAATGTCGGCGGCTTCCGAATCAATGACGGTTTTTGCCTGTGTGCCGGCTACATAACGGGTCATGTAGGATTCATTGTATTCGAAGAAAACCAGCAACAGATGCGCCTCATCTGTAAAAAGCGCGTCATACAGTTCATTTGCGAAATCATCGAGTTCAGCGGTTGAAGGAGAATGGGAACCATAAACAGTGTCTGTAATATACAAATGAGGCTGCACACCCGTTTGTTGATAGAAATTTCTCAACCCTGCCGTCAATTGTGTCGGGTTGCTAATCCAGCCCAGCTCGTCGGTAAAATAACTGGTTTCATTCACTGAACCTGGCGGAAGCGCTTCACGCCTGATGGTGGATGTCGTTATTTGCGAAGAACTGCCGGAATTCACAGGTCCGCTGAACATTGAAAACATCCCAGACATGATGATTACTGCGATGATGGCAATGACAATCAGGAGCACGATCAGCGTGCCGTAACCACATCCACACCCGGAACCAGCAGATCTTCCACCGCCTGAAAAGCCTCCTCCACCAATGCGTCCGGGATTCTGTCTGCCGATCTGCCTATTGCCGAAGAGACCACCAGTTCTTTTCCGGCTCCCAAACAGACCGCCGCTGCTCCCGGTGTTTCCAAAAGAACCTCTGCCCGGGCTTCCACCAAAAAGACCGCCGCTTCGACCACCGCTGCTTCGGCTGCCGCCAAAGGAACCGCCGCTGCTTCTTCCTCCGGAACCACCACTTCTACCCACTTTTCTGACCTCCAATTCATCCCGATAAACGTAAAAAAACCGATCTTAACAGATCGGTTACGCTACCAGCTCATTACGCGGGCAAGCATCCAGATACACCCACGCATTCATCGCTTCCGGGCCACACCCTGTTTTTATGTCCATTCATTATTTACCCTTAACCACATGAATCACGCATTTATTATAAACAGTCTAATGAGTATCCTCGGTATCTGGTCATCTTTCGAGTCAGACAAAACATTTCCAGCGGCCTTTCTTATTAGCAGAAACGGAATAGTCAGGATCTTGTCCGAAGTGATACAATAGATCGAGACGATGTCTGCGCATTGAAATTGAACCGGAAAATCAAACGCAGATAAGGGCTCGAATCAGAATGCGCGTCATTCCGGGAGGAATTGTATGCTTAATCAGGTCGCTTGGATGTTCATGATGTATGGATTAATGGGATGGCTCTGGGAAACATCCTTCGTCTCGCTGCGGGAAGGACGATTTATCAACCGCGGGTTTCTCCGCGGACCGCTGATTCCCCTGTATGGGTTTGCTTCCATCACCCTGCTGCTGACAATGGACTGGCTGTCAAAACGGCTCGTCCTGAATACGGTTTTTTATTCCTTAGCCGCTGTTTTATGCGCCGCCGTCGTGGCTTCCCTCTGGGAATATGGGATTTCCTATCTGATGGAAAAGGCATTTAAAACACGGTGGTGGGATTATTCCCATCTCCGGTTCAATCTCAACGGCCGAATCGCCCTCCTTCCTTCCACCTTTTGGGGTGTCGGCGGATTTGTGCTGTGGCAATATGTCAATCCGGCGCTTGCACGCGGATACGAACGTTTGGAGCTTCAGGAATACCGGTGGGTTTTGTTTGTTTTGTATGCCGTATTGTCAGTCGATGCTGCTGTCACCTTATCGGAACTGATCCAGTATCGACAGGTCCTCACCCGGCTGCACAACGTCTCGGAAGGGATTTTTGATGTCATGGCCAGCCGGTTGGAACGCATTGAAGAATCATTTGATCAGCGGGAAGCTTTGATGAAAATGCTTCGTGAAGCGCGGGAAGAACTGCGTTTGAAGGCCAGTTATATCCGCCTGGAAAGAATGAGTGACTTTGGAGAGTTTACGGGTTATATCCATTCAACGGCAAAATCGATCCTGGAGGGCCACGAGAACCGCCTGGAGGAATTTACGGAAATCCTGTCAAGGATCAGAAAGCACAAACGCTTCTATAAAAGTTTTCCAAACGCCGTAACCAGGAAACTGCCTTATATTCATTTTGTGATCCGGCAGAAGAAAAAATCCTGATGTCATTTTTCAGCATACAGCGCAGCGACCAGTTCCTTAATGTCTCTGCGGGTTTTTGCATGCGTGACTTCTTTCGTGGTGCAGTATTTATCCACCAGCGAAACAAGGATGGACGCTTTGGTTTTCGGCAGCCGGAACAGTGTCAGCGGCCACATGTGCTTTTTGATGATATCTGCCTCGACAGCGTTGATCTCAAAATGCACCTGCGCATTTCTAAGGGCAACAGCCGGATGCCGGAACCCATGCAGCTGTAGAAGGCGGCTGTCATCCGGCCTTCTGTGATGCCAGTCATAAAGATAAAAATCATGCAGCAGCGCCCCGCGGGCAGTGGAAACCGGATCAACCCGGTGCTTTTCCGCAAGGCAGAAGCTTGTGTAGGACACATAAACCGCATGATCCAGGCAGGTAATGTCTTTGTGATGAATAAATTGCCGGGTACTCTGAAACAGCTCGTTTTCCAGAATGTCGCAGACGGCCTTTTGATAGCGTTTCTGCTGATTTTTCTCAATGATCATGCAATCACCCCTCGCCGGGACGGTCTTCCCGACTTCCCTGTCATCTGCCCATTCGATGGATAAATAACACGTCCCTTAAAATGGCTGCAGCTGCGGCCCTGGTGCCTGAAGCCCCACCTGTGATCATGAGTTCTCCCAGCGTATCCGTGACAAACCGCACCGCTTTGTTTTTGCCGTTTGTATGAGACAGCGGATGATCGGGCGGCAGCGCTTCCGGCCTGACAGTCATGATCAGTTGATCATCCTGGTAAGACGCACGCCCTACCAGTTTGATTTTTAGACCGTCACGGGCTGCTTCCTGGATGTCCTGAGGCGTCAGCGCGGTAATGCCTTTCACGGCCACATCCTGGAGTGATTTCGATTCATTCATCAGGATATTGCTCAGAATCAGCAATTTGGCTGACGTGTCCCATCCCTCCACATCCTGTGATGGATTTGTTTCGGCGATCCCGGCCGCCTGCGCGTTGACCAGTGCCTCCTCATAGGTATATCCTCCATGTTCCATTTCTTCCAGAATAAAATTGGTGGTCCCGTTCAGAACTCCTTCAATTGATAAAATCTCGGCTCCGGCAAGGTCGATCATGCCGCCGTTGATGGCCGGCAGCGCACCGCCGGTGGTGCATCCCACCATCAGTTTGACGCCTTTGGACGCTGCAAGACGGTTTAAATCATGCCAGGCCAGCATCACCGGCCCTTTGTTTCCGGTGATCACGTGCCATCCCATTTGAAGAGCGGATGCAATATGGGTCATGCCTGGTTCCCCGGTTGCCAGATTGCTTGGTGTCAGCTCCACCACCACATCCACCCCGCCATTAGCGAGGAGCAGATCAAATGTGATCCGGTCCGAACCATCTCCGGGAAATTGCATAAGAGGCAATCCCGAATGATTGAATTCAGCCAGACGCTTGAGATCAATGCCTGCCGGATTGTAAATGCCTCCCTTGCTGTCCAGGACATAGTTCATCTGAACATCCATCAATTCTTTCCGGAGGAGCCCGCTTTTATCCAACAGCAGCTGTACAAATGCCTTTCCCACGCCTCCATTGCCAATCAGTGCCAATCGCATGACAGATTCCTCCTTTCCAGTAAGCATTTCATGATTCTTTCATTGATTGATTGTGGTGCCGCTTCAGTTCGCGACAGACTGCGTCCAGTAGTGGTTGCCATAGAGGTCCGTGATCCGGTAGGTCATCTGATACTCGTAGGCGCCGACCGGCAGGTTTTCGATTTCCCAGTCACCGGTGGCCGTGTAGGGTTCTCCCAGATAATAAGTGTCACTGTACACGCCATCATAGGTGTAGTAGTCGCAGAGGAAATCAATCCGGTCACCGGGCAGAATTTCCATCAGCCCCTTGGCCACGGTTTCCGTCTGGGTGGCGAGGTCATAGATCATCTGGGCGCCGATGACCGATCCATAAGGGGAGTCGCTGTCAAAAACAAGAATCAGGTCCACCAGCTGATCGTTCAGCAGGGCGGGCACCCGTCCGGTAATGGCATAAACGTCACCATGACGGTCGTCGGTCATCATGTAGTAACTGACGACCTGGCCGTTCAGTGCCAGCCATGTGCCGTCGTATTCCATGATCAGGTCACCGTCGTCATTATACGCATACACATTGTCCAGGCCGAGGTCGATGAATCCTTCGCCATCGTCGAGGAAGACATTCATTTCCATGTGATGAATCAGGTCCCACTGTTGTTCCGACAGTGCCAGTACACGCTGCCCGTTCTTTTCGGAGATTACCAGGGCTGCCGGGTCAAGGCGGTTGTTCTCATAATAATCGGCGGAAGCTTTCATCCGATCCACATCCAGCCAGCCAAGGGCATCGCCTGCCAGCCCTGTGATGCTGCTGTAATCGCCGCCTGCCAGAAAAGCGTTCAGCAGCAGCTCCACTGCGTCCGCACTGGTGAATCCGGAGCCGGGTGCCGGAGCCGGGCTGGCGGAAGCGCCGGTGAGCAAGGTCTGCAACAGGTTGCCGCTGCCGGGTGATGCCACCTGCCCGCCGGCAGTCATGCTGGCAAAGCTCCGGAGACAGTCGCTGTACTCGCTGCCCATGTTAATTTCGTCGTAGGTTTCCAGCATATTGTTCAGCTTCGTCAGATTTCCATAGGGGAAGTAGATGGACAACCCATTGGCATTGGTGATATTGGTTGATGTGCGGTTGTACTTAATGCTTCCGCGAAGCACATCAGCGAAGGAGGAGGCCTCCGGCGTTCCCAGGTTTTCGGCAAAATGTACCAGGTCGATTTGGTTGATTTTTGAAGAGGGCGCAAATTCCCTGGTTCCTGCCCGGGCATCCGCCACGGTCTTATACTCGTCAGCATCAATGAGCCGGCTGGTGGAGGTGGCAAAAGCCGCCAGGGACGAAGGCACCGTGCCTTTCAGTTCCGCCAGGTCAACCAGTGACAGCGTCGCCTGACTCCGGGGTGTTTTGGCTTTTACTTCCCGCACATAATCGTCGATGAGCTTTTTCCCCAGATCGATGGTCGGCATCGATGTGTTCCTGGAAAGAGCGGTGATCCAGTCGGTGTAATACCAGCCAATCCCCGGTTCCACTTCCTCCGATGCAATCATGTAATCAGCGTAAGGTTCAACCACCAGGGCCGTTTCAAGGGTGGCCATCAAACAGGCATCAAAGCCGATGATGTCAAACTCGCAGCCGCCGTTTTTCAGCGCGGTGTCGATTTCATCCAGGGTCATG
>JAWSUV010000030.1:0-26694 GCA_033549305.1 Bacillota bacterium
CCTGGCGAAGTTCTCCCGGCAACATCAGATCCTGCCGCCGGACCAGCCGATACCCTCTCCGATGTCCTGTTTCAATACAGTATCCTTGCTGCTGCAATATTTTTACATGTTTCCACACTGCCGTACGGCTGATCCCGAGTAACCGGCTGATTTCCTGTCCTGATAGATAGTTATTTTCATGCTGGTAGAGTAGTTCTAGAATTTTTTCTTTCATGGCTCACTCTCATTTCATGTACATTCAAACAACAAGCCTCATTAAAAAACCCCACAGCAACCTGCGGGGTTTGCATGAGTTGTATTAGTTAAACAGAGAGAGTAACGCCCCTGCAGCAACAGCCGAACCGATAACTCCGGCCACATTGGGTCCCATGGCATGCATCAGCAGGAAATTACTTGGATTTTCTTTCTGTCCAACTACCTGTGACACACGTGCTGCCATTGGCACTGCTGATACACCGGCTGATCCGATGAGAGGATTGATTGCATCGCCACCCATCATTTTATTCATTAGTTTCGCCAATAGGACACCAGCTGCAGTTCCCATAGCAAAAGCAACAACGCCAAGGAAAATAATTTGCAGCGTCTGCGTCTTCAGAAACTGCTCTGCCTGAGCAGTTGCCCCTACGCTGACACCCAGAAAAATGGTGACAATGTTAATCAATTCGTTTTGAGCGGTTTTTGAAAGACGGTCTGTTACCGCGCACTCTTTGAGCAGGTTGCCGAACATCAAAAGACCTACCAGCGGTGTTGCAGCCGGAAGTAAAAGTGAAACAGCAATCGTAACCATGATCGGAAACAGAATCTTTTCTATTTTTGATACGTTACGCAACTGCTTCATTTTGATTCGCCTTTCACGCTTCGTCGTCAGCAGTTTCATGATCGGCGGCTGTATGATCGGCACTAACGCCATATAAGAGTATGCTGCAACAGCTATGGGGCCCAACAAATGACTGGCCATAAGTGCTGTTACCAGAATTGCCGTTGGACCGTCTGCACCGCCGATAATTCCAATGGCCGATGCTTCCTGTGCAGTAAAGCCCAAAAGCACTGCGCCTGTAAAAGTGAAGAAAATTCCAAACTGGGCTGCTGCTCCCAGGAATAGACTGCGAGGATTCGCAATCAGCGGGCCAAAATCCGTCATGGCACCAATGCCAAGAAAAATCAACGGCGGAAAGATCCCCAGCTGGTTTCCGGTGTAAAAGTACTGAATCAGGCCGCCGGGTGTTCGGGTATACATCCTGACAGGAATGCCTTCCCGAAGCATCTCCGCAGTCGGATGGTTGAACATCTCTGCCACTTCTCCCGCCGCTGCCGGACTGATGGCTCTTAAGACAGTATCTCCAATTTCCATGACGCCGGAAAGAGGCAGATTAGTCAGTAACATACCAAACGCGATGGGTACAAGCAGGAGGGGTTCAAAGCCTTTGCCAATGGCCAGGTATAACAATATACAGGCCACAGTCATCATCACCAGGTGCTGCCAGGTGATATTGGCAAATCCTGTGGTTTCCCAGAATTTGATCAATACGGTTACCATGTGTGCATCTCCTTTCGAAATGGTACGCTGTCGTCATTCTTTACTTGATGGATACGAGGATGTCTCCGCCATTGACAGCTGCACCTTCCGCTACATGAAGAGATGCCACCACACCATCACAGGGTGCTGGGATTTCGTTCTCCATTTTCATGGCTTCAAGAATGATCAGGGTCTCGCCGTCTTTCACTTGCTGCCCTTCCTTTACCAATACTTTCCAGATGTTTCCAGGCATCGGTGATTCTACTGTAGTACCACCGGCAGGTGCCGCTGCAGCAGGTGCGGGAGCGGCAGCAGGCGCTTTTGACGCTGCAGGAGCAGGTGCTGCTGCAGGAGCAGGTGCCTGTGGTCTTGGTGCTGCAGGGGCAGAGGGGGTCGCCCCATCTTTGATTTCTTCCACGTCAACTTCATAACTCACACCATTTACGGTAATGTTAAACTTTTTCATGTTTCAAGTTCCTCCTTATAGATATCATTCATTCAGTTCATTCCTTAACGAAACTGCCGGTCAATCTGCTGCATTCTGCCCAGCCGGTTCCAGGCTGGTGCATTGTCAGGAGTTCTGACAATGTTACGAACAATAATGTTATGTGTAGATGTATGCAAGCTGGCGGCAACAGCCGCAGAGACCACAGCCACCAGTTCATCCTCATTCTGCTGAGGCGTTTCACTGACAGCCGGCTCAGGGACAGGCTTCTCACTCGATGCTTTCGCAGCTTCTTCTGCCGCTGCTTTCTTCTCTTTCCGCTTGGCCGCACCGGATTCTGCCTGATGAATAAAGTTATCCAGGATCATTATGATAATAAACAGCATTGCCAGGGCAATAAAGACAATCGCAACACCGAGGAAAGTCACCTGCAGGCTTCCCAGAAACTTTTCGCCCATCGTCATCCCGTCAATGGATTCTTTCATTTGTTCCAGTAATGTCATGGTTCTTCACCTCTCCTTCCTCCAAAGTGATTGATTCTCCTTATACCGGCAGGTTGCCGTGTTTCTTCGGAGGTCTGGTTTCCCGCTTACTTGCCAGCATGTTCAATGCATCCACCAATCGCGGCCGGGTAGCTGAAGGTTCGATGACATCATCAACAAACCCGCGTTCTGCAGCCTTATAAGGCGTCGCAAATTCACGCTTGTACCCTTCAATGGACTCTGCACGGGTTCCCTGAGGGTCATCGGATTCCGATATTTCCTTTCGGAAGATAATATTGGCTGCGCCTTCAGGCCCCATAACAGCAATTTCAGCTGAAGGCCATGCCAGCACCATATCGGCGCCGAGATCACGGCTGCACATAGCCAGGTATGCACCGCCGTAGGACTTGCGAACAATCAGGGTAATCTTGGGGACTGTGGCCTCACTGTATGCATAAAGCATCTTGGCCCCATGTCGGATAATGCCCCCGTATTCCTGGCTGGTGCCAGGAAGGAAGCCGGGTACGTCCACCAGATTAAGTACCGGAACATTAAAACAGTCGCAGGTACGGATAAATCGACCGGCTTTATCTGATGCGTTGATGTCAAGACATCCAGCCAAAACCTTTGGCTGATTGGCAATCACACCTACTGACTGTCCGTTAATGCGAATAAACCCGGTGATCATGTTCATCGCATAGTAGGCCTGTACTTCCAAAAAATCGCCTTGATCAGCAATGGCAGTAATGATTTTCTTCATATCGTAAGGTTTATTGGGGTTGTCAGGAACAATTTCGTCCAGCTCCGGAATGATCAGATTAAGATCATTAGCGGATTCAAAGACTGGTGCGCTCTCCTGATTATTGGAGGGCAGAAAACTGAGCAACCGACGTATTTCCTGCAGGCATTCCTCATCATTGGCTGCTTTGAAGTGGGCCACCCCGCTTGTGCGGTTGTGAGTCATTGCGCCACCCAACGCTTCTGCAGATACTTCTTCCCCTGTCACAGTTTTTATGACCTGGGGGCCGGTGATGAACATCTGACTTGTCTTGTCCACCATAAAAACAAAATCAGTCAGCGCAGGTGAATAGACTGCGCCGCCGGCGCAGGGTCCCATGATGGCTGAGATTTGCGGAATGACACCTGATGCAATGGTGTTTCTAAAGAATATGCTTCCATAACCGGACAAGGCATCGACACCTTCCTGGATTCGCGCCCCGCCGGAATCATTTAGTCCCACTATCGGTGCTCCCATTTTTAGAGCCAGATCTTGTACTTTGCAGATTTTCTTAGCGTGCATTTCCCCCAGTGAACCACCCACAACAGTGAAATCCTGGGCATAGGCATAGACCAGTCGGCCATCCACCTGTCCATAACCAATGACAACCCCTTCACCAGGCGCTTCCACATCCTCCATGCCAAAGTTGACACATCTGTGCTTCATAAAGGCATCCAGTTCAACAAAACTGCCTTCATCAAACAACAGGTTGATGCGCTCACGGGCAGTCAGTTTACCTTTTTCATGCTGACTGGCGATTCGTTTTTTGCCTCCGCCCGCAAGGATTTTTTCTTTGCGTTCACGTAGTTCTTCCAGCTTGTTTACGCTCATCCTTGTATACCCTCCTACCTTTATTCGTTGCTTCTTGCCAGTATGGTTTATGCCTCTTCGCGTTCACTCAGTTCAACAAGCACACCTCCGGTACTTTTAGGATGGCAAAACGCAATTTTTGCACCGCCTGCACCATAACGAGGTGTTTCGTCAATCATCCTGACGCCTTTTTGTTTCATGTTTTCGATAGCTTCCTCAATGTTGTCCACTCGAAACGCAATGTGCTGGATCCCTTCCCCTTTCTTCTCAATATATTTGGCAATGGGTCCCTCAGGGTCAGTCGATTCAAGCAGTTCAACTTCAGAATCTCCCACTGGAAGAAAAGCTACCCGTACCTTCTGTTCCGTAACCTCTTCTTTACCGGTGCAAGTCATTCCAAGCACTTCTTCATAGAACTTCAGTGTTTCCTCAAGATTTTTGACAGCTATACCGATGTGATCAACTTTCAGCGTCTTCATACTTTCACTCCTTCAACGGACTGCCTCATCATTTCCTCCAGTACCATCCGACTGATCGTGTAAGGATCCTTTTCCCGTTTGGCGGCTTTTTCCGCCAGACCTCTCAACCAAGCCCGGTTATCATCACTTCGCATCAGCTGCTTGATCAGTGCGATCTGCGTAAGATCCATAATTTCCAATTCGCTGTTTCGGATGCGTGTTTCTTTTAGCTTTCCGCTCGATTCCAGATACTCCCAGTGCTTATCAAGGTTATCCACCACTTCTTCTATCCCTGTATTTTTGACAGCCACAGCCTTTGTCACCGGTGGCCGCCATTCCTGGTGACTAAAATCCAGCATCATTTCAATTTCAGTTTTGGTTCGGTCAGCGCCGTCACGATCCGCTTTATTGATGACAAAAACATCCCCGATTTCCATAATGCCCGCCTTTATGGCTTGGATATCATCTCCCAGTCCTGGTACCATGACCATTAAGACCGTATCAGCCACCTTAACAATATCCACTTCGGATTGCCCAACGCCGACGGTTTCAATCAAGACAATATCTTTTCCCAGCAAATCAAGAATCTTGACAGCTCCAAGTGTTGCTTTGGAAAGGCCGCCCAAATGCCCCCGGGTTCCCATGCTGCGAATAAAAACGCCTGGATCCAAATTTAAATCCGACATCCTGATTCTGTCTCCCAAAATGGATCCGCCAGTAAACGGACTGGTAGGGTCCACTGCGATCACCCCAACAGATTGCCCGCGCGCTCTGAGACGCTTAACAACTTTATCGACCAGCGTACTTTTACCTGCTCCCGGCGGACCGGTAATACCGATCACTTTCGCTTTTCCAGTATGTTGATAATAGTGAGAAAGAATGGAAACGGCTTTTGGATCATCATTTTCTATCAGTGAAATCATACGCGCCGCTGCTTTCTTGTCTCCCTGTATTAAACGTTCGCCCAGTTCCATCATTTCATCTCCTACATGTATAAGAAGCCTGGTATTCCTCATAAAATGCTCTTATTGAATCGAGAATGCGCCTACTTATTTGCGCTTAAGGTTGCTGCGAATAAAGTC
Source organism: Bacillota bacterium (assembly GCA_033549305.1). Taxonomy (GTDB): domain Bacteria; phylum Bacillota; class Clostridia; order Peptostreptococcales; family Tindalliaceae; genus Anoxynatronum. The sequence continues at coordinate 5,572 of JAWSUV010000030.1, forward strand.
AATGGTAACTGAGGTTGGTGTTCCTGGCGTGAAAACTTCCGCGATTCCTTTTTCTTTCAATGCTGGAATATCTTCTTCGGGAATCACACCACCACCCAAAACAAGAATCTCATCATATACATTTTCCTTTTTCAGCAGCTCCACCACTTTTGGCAGCAAGTGTCCATGTGCCCCAGATAAGATGCTAAGGGCAACGACATCCACGTCTTCCTGAATGGCCGCCTGAACGATTTGTTCGGGTGTCAGTCTTAATCCTGTGTAAATTACTTCCATCCCTGCGTCCCGAAGGGCGCGGGCAATCACTTTTGCTCCACGGTCGTGTCCGTCCAAGCCCGGCTTTGCCACCAGTACGCGAATCGGTCTATCCATTCGACTTCCTCCTTATCAATTGATAGTAAGCTAGAGAACAACACTCTGCTGATATTCGCCAAAGACTTCACGAAGTGTGCCACAAATTTCACCAAGTGTCGCATACGCTTTAACTGCCTCCATGATTAATGGCATCAGATTGGCATCAGTCCCTGCAGCTTCTTTCAACACTTGAAGATGTGCTTCCACATCACTGTTGTTGCGTTTATTCCGTAGTATTACCAGTTTCTCTTTCTGCATTTCGCCGACAGTTGGGTCTACACGCAACAATCCCTTTGGCGTACCTTCCTTAACCTGGAACTTGTTCAGCCCCACAACAATACGTTCGTTTTTCTCAATCTGCTTCTGATATTCATAAGCGCTGTCCATGATTTCTTTCTGGATATACCCTTTTTCAATCGCGGCAGGAGCTCCTCCCATTTCGGCAATCCGGTTAATGTATGCCATGGCGGCTTCTTCGATTTTGTTTGTCAGGCTTTCCACATAATAGGAGCCAGCCAATGGGTCAACCGTTTCAGCAACACCACTCTCATGGGCCACAATTTGTTGGGTTCGAAGCGCGATACGCACAGAATCTTCTGTTGGCAGTGCCAACGCTTCATCTTTGGAGTTGGTGTGAAGAGACTGCGTCCCGCCCAATACCGCTGCGAGCGTCTGAATGGCAACACGAACAATGTTATTGTCAGGCTGCTGAGCAGTCAATGTCGATCCGCCGGTCTGGGTATGGAATTTAAGCATCATCGATTTGGGATTCTTGGCACCATATTTTTCTTTCATCAATTTCGCCCAAATTCTTCTTGCGGCCCTAAATTTCGCCACTTCTTCCAATAAATCATTGTGGGCGTTGAAGAAAAAGCTTAATCGCGGAGCAAATTGATCCACTTCCTGTCCGGCTTCAATCGCCGCTTCCACATAAGCCATACCATCTGCCAGGGTAAATGCCACTTCCTGGACAGCAGAAGAACCGGCTTCCCGAATATGGTAGCCGGATATACTGATTGTATTCCACTGCGGAACTTCAGTGGAACAATATTCAAATATATTGGTGATTAACCGCATTGAAGGTTCTACCGGAAAAATGTAAGTGCCTCGTGCGATGTATTCTTTCAGAATATCATTTTGGATCGTCCCGCGAAGCTTATCTGCTGAGACTCCCTGTTTTTCCGCAACTGCTATGTACATCGCCAGCAAAACAGCGGCTGGAGCATTTATGGTCATCGAGGTGCTGACTTTATCCAAGGGAATACCGTTAAAAAGAATTTCCATATCTTTTAATGAGTCAATCGCAACGCCAACTTTTCCCACTTCTCCCTCCGAGAGAGCATGGTCTGAGTCATAACCGATCTGGGTGGGTAAATCGAAAGCTACTGACAAGCCTGTCTGTCCCTGATCCAATAAGTATTTATAGCGTTTGTTCGACTCTTCAGCTGTTGCAAAACCAGCATATTGGCGCATTGTCCAGAAGCGTCCGCGGTACATGGTGGGCTGAACTCCACGGGTAAAAGGATATTCCCCCGGCAGACCCAATTGAGATGCGTCGTCAAAATCTTCTAAATCAAGAGGTGTGTAGAGCCTTTCCACTTCTTCACTGGAACCGGTAACAAATCGTTCCTTTCGTTCGGGAAATCTCTCCAGGCTTTTATTGATTTTTTCATCCCACAGCTGTTTCTTATCACGCAGCACTTTCATTTTTTCTTTTTCAGCCATTTTTCATCCTCCCCTGATCTGTTTCTCCATTCCATCCGCGATTGCTCTTCTACTATTTCTGTTAAAAACGTCCAGTCTTATTCTACATTCTTTTTGAGGTAGGCGCAACCTGTTATCCTCTAATTGTTGAAAATCTTTCTTTTTATCCATTAAATTGGAATAAAGACAAAAATACAGCAGTAATTATACGAATGAACCAGAAAGACATTTTTTCTGTCAACTATAATTAATTTTGCAGGATTTATGTCTCTTTCCATCATTATATAACTTGGCCAAAGAAACATGATAAGCCCTATTGCTATATAGGGCTTATCCGTAAGAGCGCTTTCAAGCATTTAGTTTTCCTGGCTCCGAGCAGGCTGGTATCCATCTTTCACCGGCTCTCCTTTGCTGATACCAGGTTTTTGTTCCATTCCTTTCTCCCGGCCTTTTGTTTCTCCGTTATCAACAGCGTTTTCCTTTGCCGTTTTCTCATCTATGGTTTGTGGCTGGTCCAACATCACAGACGCTATTTTATGCTTAACGGTATCCATGTCATCTTCTTCTTCAATCACAATGTCGCCATTAAAAATGCGCATGTATTCATCTGCGTTGAGTGTTTCCATCTTCAAGAGCGCATTGGCAATGGAATGAAGTAATTTCATGTTTTCTGACAGAAGCTTCTCAGCTCTATGATAACCTTCGTCTACCAGCTTTCGGATCTCCTCGTCAATAACTGATGCAATTTCCTCTGAGTAGTTTCGTTTGGATGTAAAATCCCGCCCCAGAAACACTTCATCTTCATCGCTGCCAAAGGTCATCGAACCAAGTTTATCGCTCATCCCGTACTTGGTTACCATGGCCCTGGCAACGGCAGAAACACGCTGCAAGTCATTTTGAGCACCTGTGCTGATATCTGATAAAACCAACTTTTCAGCCACTCTGCCGCCTAAGAGATGGATAATATGTTCTTCCATTTCTGTTTTTGTGGCATAATACTTGTCTTCTTTCGGCAAGATCATCGTAAATCCCCCAGCGCGTCCGCGTGGGATAATGCTGATTTGATGGACGGGGTCTGTGTTCGGCAGCATTGAAGCTACCAAAGCATGGCCAGCTTCATGAAAGGCTGTGATTTTTCGTTCTTTTTCACTGATAACCCGGCTTCTTTTCTCCATACCGGCAATGACTTTTGTAATGGCTTCCTCGATGGTTTCCATCATAATTTTTTTCTGGTTTTTACGGGCTGTTAACAGAGCCGCTTCATTCATAAGATTCTCAATGTCTGCCGGAGAAAACCCTGGAGTTCTTCTTGCAAGCACCTGAAGATCCACGTCATCTGAAAGAGGTTTCCCTCGAGCATGAACTTTCAGAATGGCTTCTCTTCCGCGAAGATCGGGCAGTCCCACCATTACCTGGCGGTCAAACCGCCCGGGTCTGAGTAATGCCGGGTCAAGGATGTCTGCTCGGTTAGTTGCAGCAACTACAATGACACCTTCGTTGATGCCAAATCCGTCCATTTCAACCAGCAGCTGATTTAATGTCTGTTCCCGTTCATCATGTCCACCGCCAAGACCCGCACCTCTTCGCCGTCCGACAGCATCAATTTCATCAATGAAAACAATGCATGGGGCAGTTTTTTTTGCTTGATCGAACAAATCGCGCACACGTGACGCGCCAACGCCGACAAACATTTCAACAAAATCAGAACCACTGATACTGTAGAAGGGTACGCCCGCTTCGCCGGCTACCGCTTTGGTTAGATAGGTTTTACCAGTTCCAGGAGGACCAATCATCAGAATCCCCTTGGGTATCCGCGCGCCCAGTTCAATAAACTTTCTGGGGTTCTTGAGAAAGTCCACCAGTTCCTGCAATTCTTCTTTTTCTTCATCCAGGCCGGCTACATCGTTAAAGGTAATCCGGTTTTTTTCATCTTCTTTGTGCAGCTTTGCCTTGCTTTTACCAAAAGACATCACCCGGTTTCCGCCGCCCTGTGACTGCTGCATGAATACAAACCAGAGCACCACGAAAATGAGGATCATAAAAATCGAAGGCAGCAGCTGGATAAACCACGGGGTTGCTGGCGGTGGCGCACCTGTCACCTGAAGTCCCTGATCTTCCATCAGAGGGCGTATGATCGCCGTTAGATCCTCCTCGCTGAACATCACCGGAACAAAGGATTCAAAGGGCACCGTTTCTCCATTCCGCAGAATCATTCCCTCTACAGCTCTGTCTACGTTTTTAATCTCTTTTATATTACCGCTTTGCAATTCCTGGTAGAACTCAGAAAACGGAATTTCAACCGTTTGCTGCGGGGGCTGTACAAACTGCTGCACCAGTATTAACAACACGATAAAAATAATGATGTAAAAACTGGCACCGCGGAACATTTTCCTCAAGCCTTGTCCTCCTTCCATACATAAGTCGTCTTAGCATTGTATCATTGTAACATAGAATAAAACTTGAAACAACCTGAAATCTTGTTGTCTATGTCACTGGTGGATGGTATTCAAGCACCAGCAAATTCATTGTTTTTGAGGTTACCCGGCAGATTTCGCCGATGGGTCCACCTAGCACCCAGATGACCTGGTCTCTGTGACACAAGAGCAGGCAGTTGTCTCTTTGAATCCGGGGAGTATTCATTTCCATCAGGGTTTTTTTTAAGCTTTTCATTCCCCCGAGTCCTAACGGCTGCCAACGTTCACCAGGTTTTCGCTGCCGAATCACCAGTTCAGCCGTTAACTGATCCGCTGAGATAACCTGGCGGTTTGGATCGGATGAGAACCGGACTGGGTGATCCGCCTTATGTCTGCGACAGCTGACACTGCCTCTTCCCTGAGGCAGCCAGGTGCGCCCGTTGAGATTCAGATGAACCGGTCCCATTAATCTTTCACTGGATGACTCTTCCACCGGTTTCTGACACCAAAGGGTCTTCGTTGTCATGTACATCATAATTTTACCCGGAAGTTGGAAACACTTCTCCTGAACTGGTTTTCGCAGCGCGCTGATAATCGCATTTACATGAACCGCCTGAAGTGTATGTGCTGCAGTCATCTCTTTCTGCCAAATCTTTCTGATGATCCGGGACAAAACAGCATCCGGTAACATGCGCAGCTGCGTATTATCATATGTTCCAGCGTCTGTTGAGAGTTCAGCACTGGCTAAGGATTCCTCTGCCATCTGGTCCAATGCCGCTTCGTCCCTTTCCAGTAACTGTGCAGTTCTTCCCAGCGCCTGTATCACTTCCGGATTATAGGTTTTCATCAGGGGTAACAATTCAAGTCGAATCCGGTTTCGCATAACCACCGGTTCCTCGTTGGTCGCATCCTTGCAGTAGGAAAGTTGATGCTGGTCACAGTATTGCAGAATCATTTCGCGGGTAACCCCTAAAAGCGGTCGTATCACTTTGCCCCGATGGGAAACCATGCCCACCAATCCGGTAAGACCGCTGCCACGTATCAGATGCAACAGTATGGTTTCTGCCTGATCATTTAAATGATGAGCTACCGCAATCTTGCCGGAGCCTGTCTTTTCCGCCACTTCATTCAGAAACCGATAACGGCAAAGCCGAGCCGCCGCTTCGATTGACAATTTCTGCTTCCTGGCAACCGCTTCAACATCCTCGCTTTTTACAAGACAATGGACCCCCAGTTTTTTTGAAAAGTCCATAGCAAATACTGCATCACGATTAGCATCCATGCCTCGCAGGTTATGATTCAGGTGAGCAGCGTAAATGGTTAAGGACATATATTCCCGCATGACTGTCAGCGCATGCAGCAAACACACGGAATCCGGACCTCCCGAGAGTCCCACCAACAGGCAGTCATTGTTTTTAATTAATTCGGTTTGATGGATCTGCTGAGTAAGGGTCAGTGCCATGGAAACCTCCTTATGAAGTATTGTTCAAAGTCATGCAAACATCCAATCTGATCATTGAAGAACGATGTCCTCGATACGCTCACTTTATTGTAACACAGAATGGAACACCACGCGCTTCTCAGCGATAATGTACTCTCTTTTAGTGCACGAAAAAAGTCTGTACCCGGCTATTCTATTTGCCGGGAGCAGACTTGTCGATAAGCGAAAATGCTGATAACGGCTTATACCAGTTTTCTTTCCACCATTTCGTTGACCACAAAGGAAGCCACGTCCTCCGCATAGCTTCCAGATCCAAATCCTGCATCATAACCCAGTTCTTTTGCGAGTTCATGAGAAATACGAGGCCCGCCGCAGACGACCACCAGCCGATCCCGCAAGTTTTCAGCTTCCAGCAATTCGATTAAATGAGTCAAATTCTTTATGTGAACATCTTTCTGGGTCACTACTTGGGATACCAGCAGTACATCCGCCTTCAATTCAATCGCTTTAGCCACCAGATCCTCATTTTCCATCTGACTGCCCAGATTATACGCTTCGATACCCTTATAGCGTTCCAAACCATAATGGCCGTGGAAGCCTTTCATGTTCATAATGGCATCAATGCCCACCGTATGAGCATCACTGCCGGTACAGGCGCCAAGGATCACAATATCACGCTGGATGTGAAGCTCGATGAAATTTTCTACCTCTTCCTTGCTCATCCGGTCCACTTCCACTTTTGGCACCTTGATGGCATTGTAGTTGATGCTGTGCTGGCATTTGGCATAGACGATAAAATACGTATAGCCGATGCCCAGATCCATCGCATTCACCACGTTGGGTTCTTCCATCCCCATTTTCAGCACCAGCCGCCGGGCAGCTTCTCGGGCTTCTTCACCATAGGGTACAGGCATTGTAAAGCTGAGCTGTACCATTCCGTCATCCAATGTATCCCCATACGGTTTTACGTTGGATAAATCAACCTGTTGTACCGGCATTACCGTTCACCTCCCAGCATTAATTCGATGAAGGGGTTCATATATCCCTGGCCTTTTCGAAACACGCCCTTGAGTCCCTTTCCCCCGTCCCTGGATCGTTTCACTCCACCAAACTTCCCTTCTTCGATGGTTTTATAAAGTCCATCTTCACTGATCTGACCCAACAATGCAACAGCATCAGCCAGTACTTGTTGTGCCCGATGCTGAATCAGGCCATCTTTTTTAAATACCACTTCTTCACCGATATCACGGCAGTTATTGAAAATATATTTGGCATTTTCAATAGCTAAAGCCCTGTCATGCAAATGTGGTGTATGATTGGCTTCCGTCATCATTCCCAACAGCTGGATTCCCTGGTGTGTCCAGATTGATGCCAGGTTGAACATCGCATCCTGTATATGGCCTTTGAAAATATTTCCTGTCATAAACTTGGTGGGAGGCATGTACTTTAGAGGCGCTTTGGGGAATATTTCCCTGGCCATCTGCGCCTGGGCCAATTCCATCAGGAATCCGTTGGTTATGTCGGGATCCATTTCAAAAGCGTGTCCCAGTGCCATCTGTTCTTCTGGCAATCCTGCTTTCAAGGCAAACTGCTCATTGATAAACTGAGAAGCAACAACTGTATGAGCTTCTTCGACTGCATCAGCTGTGGTGAGATAGTTGTCTTCACCAGTGTTGATTATGATCCCGGCAAAACCGTTAATCACCCGCGAGAAAAACTGATCCACCAAAGTACGCTGCATGTTGATATCTCGAAACAGAATTCCGTATAATGCATCGTTTAGCATGACATCCAGTCGCTCGATAGCACCCATCGCAGCAATTTCCGGCATACACAATCCACTGCAGTAGTTGCACAAGCGGATATAACGCCCTACTTTTTCACCGGTTTCATCCAGCGCTTTTCGCATGATCCGGAAATTTTCCTGGGTTGCGTATGTTCCGCCAAAACCTTCTGTCGTAGGCCCATATGGGACATAATCCAGCAAGCTTTGAGCAGTGCTGCGGATAACAGCGATAATATCCGCTCCCTGGCGAACAGCTGCCTGCGCCTGCACCACATCTTCATAAATATTCCCGGATGCAACAATCAGATACAGGAAGGGTTTTGGACTTTCGCCAACCTCTTCCAGCATTTGTTCCCTTGTTTGTCTGTTCTGGCGTATATGATGCACCATTTCTTCCGCTTTTCGGGTTACCACCGCTTCCACTGCTGATCGGTTTTGTGCTTCGATTTCAAGCAGGTTTAACGATCCATCACTTACTGCTTCTGCAATCTCTTGTGGATCTTTTCCGGTAGCTGCCATAGCATTGCCTATCCAGTAAGCGATACCTGTTTCAAGTCCGCCACCATCCCGAATGTGATTCACCAGAACGTTTGGCAAGGGCTGGTCTACCTCATCAATGCCATCGATTCCCAGGAGCCTTGCAATAGTCCGCTCAACTGTCACGGTCGCATGACTGTCAATATAGGACTGCACGTCTTCCGCAACCATTTTTGCTGCTTTTCGCCCCTCCTCTATCAGTGCGGGGTCCAGATTCAGTTTACTCTTCATTCTCACGCCTCCTTCTGTGGAACATTCACTGGAGCGCATGTTCCTGTTCCAGTCACTGATCCTACATGTATTTGGTTTACTCACGGGACAGGCTCCCCATGATTTTTCTGGCTTCTTCCAGAATTTCCTGTTTTAGTCCCATGATTTCTGCCACCGCAATTGCATCTTTGGGGACAGGTGTTCCTGGTTCTTTGAGTCGCAGCCGGTAATCCATAGCCGCCTCAAACAGTCCTGGAGACCAACCCTTGTCTTTGATTTTTTGTTGTAGTGACTGCAGTATCTCCCGCTGAAGACCCACCACCTGCAGGTGGGTGACACCCGGGAGATCACCTACCCCGTCATAATGAGTGGTAATAACTGAAATCGATGCACTTTGACATAGATGAGCCACAATAGCCCTTGAAATACTCGCACCTTCACGAGGGTTAGTGCCGCTGGCTAATTCATCCAGTAGGATCAGCCCCAATTCATCCGTCATGTCCAGCACTTTTTTTAATCCATGAATTTCAGCGCCAAAGGTTGACAGTCCCAAAGACTGGGATTGTTCGTCTCCAGATGAAAAATAGAGCCATTTTACTGGATGAAACTGAAACTCATCCGCTGGCACCCAAAATCCCATCTGTGCCATGGTTGTCAGCAGGGCTGCCATTTTAAGCGTCATGGTTTTACCTCCCATGTTCGCTCCCGTGATGACAGTGGCACCCTGTTTCATCGTCAGATCAATGGGCATCATTCTCTGGTGATTCTTCTGAAGTATTTCTTCCAGTACCGGGTGGCGGCCACCCGTAATGATAATTTGCTTTTGCTGGCACATCTGAGGTCTGCATGCCTGATGACGGACAGCCAACAGCGTCTTTCCCACCAGTAAATCCAGATGCCCTAATGCTTCTGTGTTTTTCAGCAATGCATGCCCACCTTCTCCGATGCAGTTGCTCAATCGCTTCCTTATACTGTATTCCAACGCTTCTTCCTGAAGAAGGAGGTTTTCCATTTCATCACTTTCCGGATGACGCCGCTGCCGAAAGATCCATTCTGAAATGGTTTCCCCTGACGGTTCATAAGTTCCCAGTTTTTCCAGTTTTTCCTTTTGTTTATTTTCATTTTTGGGAACAAGCACTTCTCCATTCCAAAGAGGCTGGAGTTCTGTCGCTTCCATGAGTTCCTTCTCAAGCTTCTTTCCTGAGAGCAACAGCCTTTCTTCCAGTTCCCTCTTTTTCATGCGAATTCGTTTTAATGCCGGATCATACTGATCGTAGAGATAGAACGTTTCGATCCGAGTATCTTCTGGATCCAGCAGCTCAATCAACCACTGCACCTCACAGAGTGTTACAGCATGAACCAGAAGGCGCCGGTGCCGGTTCAGCACAGTCCGGATCCGTTCCATGGCGAAGGCCTGTTTCTTAACTTCGAAGAGTTCCACATCTGTCAACACTTCATCGGCTGATGCTGATTTGAGAGATTTTCGGATGTTCTTCATTCCATGAAGCAGTTGACGGATTTCCTTTAGAATTCCCGGATGTTGCTGATGTGACTGCAGGAAGTGACCGATTTCCTGCCAGGCCACTTCCAGCTCTTTTTTTCCCTGAATACCATAAGGTTTAACTGCGGCCCGGGCCAGTCGCCCATATTCAGTCTCCAGTGGCATTTTTGACAGGGTCTCTGTCAGGCCGATTTTTTCCGGCAACTGAGGATGAAGAAAAAAGGTCATTTACTCTCCTCCCCTCCCATCACATTTATAACGCGAACCGGGTCTGCTTCCCGTATCATTTCATCCAGAAAGGTTTGTCCGTCAAACCGCCATCCTCCCGGTGACCAGGGATTAATTGTGACAAAGAGCAGCTTCGTTTTTCGCAGGACACAGATACGAAGGCCCCTTTTTTGCCAAATTTGCCAGTCCCTCCCAGAAATGAAGATTCGTGTAGCATCTTCAATGATCAGAGGCATATGCCGATACAAGTCTGTGCATGATGCGAGATCTTTCAGCGTTCGCCCCGTTAAACTGCCTCTGATCAATACGCCTTGGTCCGTTTTCATCATAGCCCGACCGATCTCCTTGCCGCTGTTAAGTGCGGTCGAAAGATTCAATGCCCGGATCATCCCATTCTCTGACATGACGCCGGCCGCATATGCCTTTGGCAGCCACTTATCCATTCCCCGATCTTCCGGCTTCATTTTCTTCAGCGAGCATTCACGCGGTTCCCAAAGCGGCAGTTCCAACAGATGGATCTGATGAGCCGTTTCTTTTACCACCCGGTGCATGTCCCTGTCAAGGACAGCACCAGAGGAAAGTATGCTGGCATCTGTGATAGCCGGGGAAGCACTGCTTTTACGGTTCAGTGCTCCATCCACCAACACCTGCTTGGCACCGCGAGCAAGCATCACCTGACAGACACGGCGGATACCGCTGCTGGTGTCCGGACCAGCCAGTTCCACGCGACCACGCTGCTTAACCCGAACAATCACAACCTGTCCCACAGGTGTTCGTTCATCTGTCGTCTCCAGAATTTCAACCCGCGCATCACTTCGGTCCAGACACATGTCGGTGGTTGCCAACAGCATACCCCGATCAACTTCAATGCCTGGCTTCTCGGTTCCCGTCACCACATCCTCCAGTTCACCGTCACGCCCAATGGAGGTTAGCCCCAGTTGCTTTCCCGCTTCCCGGGCTTCAACGATAAGTCGGTTCAACGTCATTGTTTTCCCAGCATTTTTCGCCATGCCAATAACAGACACCGTCTGGATGTCCGCCGGAATCAACGTCCACAAATTCATTTATGACTTCGCTGGTGTCGTGCCAGATTTGCCGGTTCTATGGATACGCTTTCTCCCAGAACTAAACCGGCAACACCCCCGACTTCTTTTTTCTTCTTTCCTGCACACACTTCACAACTGGCCTCGTTGGTATAATCAGCAGGCTCAGAATAGGTGGTGATTACCCCTTCATAGTTCCGCAGCACAACTTTCCCAGCACCCTGAGAGATCATATATTGCGGGTTAACCGGTATTTTACCTCCACCGCCTGGAGCATCCACAACAAAAACCGGAACAGCATACCCGGAGGTATGTCCCCGCAACCCTTCAATGATTTCAATGCCTTTTGAAACAGTAGTGCGGAAATGTTCGATTCCCATGGAAAGGTCGCACTGATACAGATAGTAGGGTCGAACCCGTTCCTTCACGAGTTGGTGAACCAGATCCTTCATCACATGAATGCAGTCATTGATCCCTCTTAGGAGTACTGATTGATTGCCCAGTGGAATGCCTGCATCTGCCAGCTTTGCCAGTGCTTTTTTAGCTTCCGGAGTCATTTCTTTCGGATGATTGAAATGGGTGTTCAGCCATATGGGATGATATTTTTTCAGCATTTCTACCAAATCATCAGTAATCCGCTGTGGCATTACGACAGGAGTGCGGCTGCCCAGCCGGACAATCTCAACATGGGGAATATCGCGGAGTTTAGAAATAATGTATTCCAGCCGTGAATCCGACACCAGCAGGCAGTCACCACCAGACAACAGTACATCCCTCACCTGTGGTGTGTTTCGAATATACTCGATAGCCGCGTCAATACGATCCACCGGAAGTCCAGTATCATGCTGTCCTGCAAAACGACGCCGGGTACAGTGACGGCAGTACATCGCACACATATCAGTGATAAGCAGCAACACTCTGTCCGGATACCTGTGTGTTAACCCGGGTATGGGGCTGTCTACATCTTCATGCAGGGGATCATCCATGTCAGAAAGACTTCGGTGAAGCTCATGAATGGTGGGCACTGCCTGCATCCTCACCGGACAAAGGCGATCATCCGGATCCATTAAGGATGCATAATAGGGGGTAATCCCCATACGCAGAGTTTCCAGCGCTTTCTGTATGCCGGATTCTTCTTCAGACGTCAGGTTAATCACTTTTTTCAGGTCTTCCACCCGAGTAATTCGGTTTTTCACCTGCCATTCCCAGCTGCTCCACTGTTCGTCGGTGATATCTTTCCATAATTCAATCTCTTTATATGAACGCATTTTTTTCTCCTCTCATTAATAGAGACCTCTGTGTTCAGCGAGTTTTATGCGTATAATTCTTCGAAGCGTTTACGAAGAACTGCGCTTTCACGCATTATTTGCAGGGATATGGCGGCATGGCCTTTTGTATATCCGTTGCCGATGATCATGGTGGTATCACGGCCAATGCCTTCAGCTCCCAGTGCAGCTTTGGTAAAACTGGTGGCCATGCTGAAGAAGTAAATGAGGCCCGTGTCTTTCGCCGCCAGAATACTTCCCATTTCCGTATTGGGAATGTTTACACAGTTAATGACCACATCAGCCATTTCGCCGTTCGTCACTTCTTTAATCCCTTCCATCAACTGAACGGCATCAGTTGAATCTGCCAGCACATACTCATCCGCCAGCCCAAGGGGTTTCATCTCTTCCAGCGCTTCAGCACGGCGACCCACACAAATGACCTTTCCGGTAACACCTGCGCGTTTTTTAGCTTCATATAAACAAAGCATCCCGGACTTCCCGTTTCCACCGATCACCACCACTGTATCACCCGGCTTTACCAGTTTGGCTGTCTGGGCTGGTGCTCCTGCAACATCCAGAACTGAAAGAGCCAGTGTCTCAGGAAGGTCTTTCGGCAGCACAGCATAAATGCCGCTTTCAAAAAGGATGGCTTTTCCTTTAATGTCAACCTGATCGATATTTTTTCGAATGTCCAAAATTTCATCAATCACCAGCGGTGTCAATGACAAGGATACCAACGTGGCCAGCTTGTCGCCCACCTTAAGATCCGTTTTATCTTTCAGGGCTTCGCCAATTTCTGCAACCGTTCCGATGAGCATACCCCCAGATCCCGTCACCGGATTATGATGCTTCCCGCGCTCTTCCACAATGCCCATCATAATCTCTTTGATTTTTTCCAGATCTCCGCCTGCTTGTTCCTTGATCTGAGTAAAACTGGCAGAATCTACATTCAGTGTCTGAACGTCAATGAGAACTTCATTGTCGTAAATCTCCATGGTGTTGTCAATTTTTTGCGCCGGCTGGGGCAAGACACCCTTTGGTTCCAGTACGCGATGGGTTCCATAGGGAGATCCAATTCCTTTGTTCATGATATTCCTCCTTCACTTTTTCATATTATTCAATGCAATGATCGTGCCAATGGCCAGTCTTTTTTTGCATTGTTATCATCTGCTGCCGCTGTTGGAAAAACGAGATAGTTTCACTTAATGATGCGTTGTGGCAATCGATAGACTAAATGATCGTGTCATCGTCCGCCGAATTATCGGCATTATTATCACCTCCACATAAAAACGAGTCTTTATCCTCTAAAGACTCGTTTTGAGCATCATGTCTTAATGCCCAATTTCCCCAACCGGTACTGTAACGTTTGCCGGGGAAGTCCCAGCGTACGGGCTGTCTGTGTGATGTTTTCACCTGTATGATGATAGGTTTTTAGAATCAATTGTCTCTCCAAGCGGTTCATCAGTGCGTTCAAAGTTTCACCTTCTCCCAGCATAATTTCTCCGTCAATTGTTCCGTTCAGTGAACGATTGTGCCTGAGATACTGGGGCAGATCATCGACTTGTATAGTCACTCCATCCATAACATTCATGGTTCCTTCGACAATGTTTTCCATTTCACGAACATTTCCAGGCCACGAATGCTGCTGCATCAATGTGTACGCTTCCTGACTAAACCCCTGGATTTTTTTAGAAAAACGTCGGTTAAACTTCGCGATAAAATGATCCAGCAGCAGTGGAAAGTCTTCGGATCTTTCTGCCAAATCAGGCAATCGCAAGGAGACCACGTTTAATCGGTAAAAGAGATCTTCGCGAAGCATTTTTTCCTGTACTGCCTGGAAGGGATCCACATTCATAGCGGCAATAATGCGTACATTAACGTCTCTGGTGCGGATATCCCCTACCCTTCGGATGGACTTTTCCTCCAAAACACGCAGGAGTTTTGCCTGCAGTTCCATGGGCATGGAGTTGATTTCATCCAGAAAGAGAGTGCCTTGATGCGCCAGTTCAAATAGGCCGGGTCGGTGATCAGCACCAGTAAAACTGCCTCTTACAGTACCAAATAATATGCTCTCCAGCAGGGTTGCGGGAATTGCAGCACAGTTCTGCGCAATAAACGGATGTTCCCTGCGCTGGCTCGCATTATGAATCGCTTGCACAATGAGTTCTTTTCCAGTACCGGTATTGCCGTAAACAATGACCGACGACTGGGTCATTGCCGCTTTCATCGCTTTCTGCTTGAGACGCACCAGAGTCTGGCTTTTCCCTATAAGATCATCAAAAGTATATCTGGCAGTACCTTTTGGTTGCCCTTTTGACTGGCGCTGTGTCCCATACATGATTTTCTGAAGATCCACCAACTGTTCGGATAGTTCTCTAACTCTGGTAATATCCCTGGAAATTTCCAAAGCTCCCACTGTCTGATGGTGTTCGATAATCGGAATGGTCGTGTTGATCGTGGTGATTTTACTGCCTTTGTAATTAAGAAAAGTTTGTTGATAATCATAAATCGCCTTGCCTGAGCGCAAAACCTGTAATAAGGTGCTGGAATCATCGTTCAACGAAGGATACACTTCGAGAATATGCCGACCCACAACTTCTTCTTTTTTTAAACTGTCCAGCGTAGCCGCTGCTTCGTTGCAAAAAACAAACATCCCTTGGGAATCCACCATTTGGATACCTTCATGAAGCAACTCCAGGAGATTTTCCGTATGCTGCTGGTTAATAAATGGAATCACGTTTACCACCGCCCGTTTTTCGGCGATATGCCTATTTTTCGGCTTCTCCGCCTGTTTCTCTGCGAGGTGGCCTGGGCCCCTGGTATTGGTAATATTGACACATAATCCGGCCGTTATACAGCTTGCGACGCCGATCTGCTTTTTTCCCAAAAATATGCTCCAATGCCGAATAGGCTGTCAGCACATAAACCGACCAGCTATCCAGTCTAAAAAAACGGTCCGCCATGGTACGGTACAGCCTTTCCAACTCTTCCTCACTTCCCATTCGCTCACCGTAAGGCGGGTTGGTGATCACGCATCCATAATGATAGCGGGATCCTAAATCTGCCACATCACGTCGTTCAAAATGAATATCGTGAGCATCCAGGGCATTGAAGGCATATGCTCGGGCCATCCTTACCGATTTTTCATCAATATCATATCCCTGAATCTGAATGGGCCGCGTAAAATCAGCCAGATCGTGAGTTTCCTTTCTGGCCTGTCGCCAGAGTGTCGGATCTATCCAGTCCCACCTTTGTGATACAAATTCCCGCTTCATGCCCGGAGCAATATTTCTGCCGATGAGTGCAGCCTCAATCGGAATGGTTCCGGATCCGCAAAATGGATCCACCAGGACACGGCTGGGATTCCAGTAACTCAACATTACCATTGCAGCCGCCAGGGTTTCCTTTAATGGTGCCTGATGATAACTTTCCCGGTAACCCCGGCGATGTAAGCCGCTGCCACTCGTATCAATGGTCAGGGTTACCCGGTCCTTTAAAAGGGCTGCTTCAATGGCAAACTGACTTCCCTTCTCCTCGAACCAGTCACACTGATATTTTTTTTTCAGACTTTCCACAACCGCCTTTTTAACAATCGCCTGACAATCCGGAACACTGGATAATTGAGATTTAATAGATTTTCCAGACACAGGAAAAACACCGTTTTCAGGAATCCACTGGCTCCAGGGCAATGCTTTTGTCTTCTCAAATAGCTCCTCAAAGCTGCGGGCATTGAAACCGCCTACTTTCAGGAGAACTCGTTCTGCTGTCCGAAGCCATAAATTAGCACGGCAGATGGCTTCCGGAGAGCCCGCAAAGGTGATCCGGCCGTTTTCAGTTTCCAGCACATCATACCCCAGCGCTTTTATTTCACGAGCAGCGATGGCTTCCAGTCCAAAGGCTGTGGTAGCAATCAGCTGAATCTGATGTGAAACTGGATTGAGTATCGATTGCTTGATTTGTTGGACCATCGCTTATTGATGTCCTTCCTCTGGTACAATACATATGAATTCAAAAGGGTCATTTCCCGTATTCTGAAACTGATGCCTGGAACCAGCCGGGATGTACGCATATGAACCGGCAGACAGTGCATGTTCTTCTCCATTGAGGAAAAGGGTCGCTGTGCCACGAATGATATAGTTGATATGAGGCCAGGGATGATCGTGCCGGGGAGTGAATCCACCGGGGGCAACCTCAAAAACCCTCATCACGTGGCTTTCCCAGCCTTCAGCGGGAGAAATCAACACCTGCATGGTGGCATCTTTCGCTTCCGGATGTGTCACCACCGTTTTTTCAATCTCATTTTTATGCGCCACAATCATTATTATTTCCTCCTTAAAGCGGCTTAACCGCCTGTTTTTGCTTGCGTGATTGCTTGTTCCGATTTTGAGTGACATTTTGCACTTGTTTTTCTACTATTGACCAACTGATGTTTCCCCATAACAGTCCCGCTGCCATGAATACGCCGATCGTTCCTGCCCCCTTCAGGGATAATACCGTTTCCCTCCAGGTAATATATGAAAAACCATTCTGCCACCAGTTCTGCAGCGTCAAAAAAATAATACCGACGGCCAACCCCCAGCTGATCATCCCATTAATCAGGACATGCCTTTTTTTCCCTTTCGCGTAGATGATTTCCACTTTCTCTGGCTGGCGTCTAGATCGTTTTTTGCCCATAAACATACTCCTTTAACATTGTTATCAATTGTTCCTATTATACCAGAGATTCATCAATGGTTCAAAGACAGTCTGCATGATGAATAAGGAGCATCGGGCATGAAAACCCAAATGTTTGCATTGTATACGATACTGATCTGTGCCATTAGTCATTATTAATGAGAACAGGTATGTGGCACCGTTACTTAACGCATAAAACTAATCTTGCCTTGATAGAAAGTCATCATTACCCGTCCCCGGAGAGCCATTCCTTCAAAGGGAGTGTTACGGCTTTTTGAGAGAAACTCACTGGAGGATACTGTCCATCGGCGGTGCAGATCAACCAGCACCACGTCAGCATCCGCACCGGTTTTAAACGTTCCTTTGTTCTCTAATCCCAATATTTCCGCAGGTCTGGTGCTGAGACACACCACCAGTCGCTGCAGACTAATTGCTCCTGAATCCAACAAATTTGTCACGGCCGCAGCAAAGGCAGTTTCCAGACCCACTACACCATTAGCAGAAGCCAGCAAATCGTTCGTTTTATCTGAAACGGCATGTGGGGCATGATCTGTGGCGATACAGTCCAGCGTTCCGTCGCTCAGACCTTCGCGGACAGCCTCCATGTCCCTTTCAGTTCGCAGAGGCGGACTCATTTTCGCCAATGACCCGCGTGTTAATACGGCATATTCCGATAGTGAGAAATGATGAGGCGTCGATTCAGCCGTCACCGGAATCCCTTCCTCTTTTGCATGTCGGATCATGGCAACACTTTCGGCTGAACTCACATGTTGGATATGTACAGGACAGTTGCTGAACTTAGCCAGGTGCAGATCCCTTTGCACCATCAGTTCCTCTGCCAAAACAGAGACTCCTGTCAGCCCAAGTCTTTTCGCAACAGGACCTTGGTTAATACTTCGATCAAACATGAGGCTCTCTTCTTCACAGTGATTCGCCACCAGCAGTCCGTGCTCTTTTCCTTTCAGCAGCGCTTCCAGCATTATTCTGGCATTGGCGACCGGGCGCCCGTCATCAGTGACGCCCACCACTCCCGGCTGATGGTATTCGTTAAAATCCACCAATTCTTTACCGTTAAGTCCCCTGGTAATGGCACCCATAAACAACAGGTGGCAGGATAATTGCCTGGATCGTTTTATATGGTCATTCAATACGGAAAAATGATCCATCGCCGGTTGTGTATTCGGCATACACACGACAGTGGTAAAACCACCGGCTGCTGCTGCCCGGCTTCCGGTTTCAAGCGTTTCCTTTTCCTCGCCACCGGGTTCCCGAAAATGCACATGCATATCGATAAAACCTGGAAGCGCCCACATCCCATTGCCATCAAAGATTTTATCGGCATCTGTGATGGATTCACAGGTAAAACCAAGAATTTTCCCTTTCTCCATCACCAAATTTCCCTGTTTTTCCTGGCCTGTTGAGGGATCCAGGTACTGGATATGTTTCAATACTGTTTTCATCGCCATGTTCCTTTCAGTCATTCGAATGCCATCGTGATTCGTCTGCTTGATTCTCTCCCGATTCCTCAGATGCAGTATTGCTATCCAGTGATGGTGGCGGGACTGTCTGAACAGTTTCCGCCGCCGATTCCTCAACAGGCGGCGGGGGCGCCGCATGAACCCGGCAGATTCCATCAGGTTCAGTCCCCAGCATAAACACCTCATTCCGGGTCTTCCTGCAGTATCGGTTTGCCGGCTGGCCAGAGACTGAACAGACGATTTTCTCCACAATATCAGCCGGCTTCTCATAGTTTTTAGGTTCCAGTCCTTCATGGATCCGCATCATCGCATGCTGCCAGAGATAAGCAGCCATACCGCTGCCGTCAGCAAGTTCCTCCGGTCTGTCATTCCCAATCCAGAGAGCGGCTGCATAGTAGGGGGTATAACCAACAAACCAGGCATCTTTTTTATCAGTGGTGGTACCTGTTTTCCCTGCCACTGGAATCAGGCTGTTGGTTGGATCCAGCTTAGCCCGTGTCCCTGTTCCGTAGGTAATGCTGTGAACCAGGAGGTCCGTCATGAGGAATGCACTCTGCGGAGTGAGCACCCGCTCCCGGTGTACTGGCCGTTCCACCAGTATATTCCCCCAGCGGTCTGTAATGCGCGTAAATGTCACCGGTTCCACATATACTCCTTCATTGGCTAAAACACTGTATGCCGCCGTCATTTCCAGCGGCGAGATCCCCAGGGTCATTCCTCCCAACGCTGTGGAAAAGGTTTCGTCATGATAGAGACCGCCATCGGCGCCCCGGTATGGATCATTTCTGCTGATCAAAGTGCTGACTCCTAGTTTTTCAAGATATTCAAACATGACTTCGTAGGCACCCGTCCTGCTCCCTCCCACTTCGAGCAGCAGTTTCACCGTTGCTACATTACTGGACCATTGTAATGCATCCCGAAGAGTGATCCATCCAAAATATCCCTGGCGGTACCAGTTGCGCGGCCATGCCAGATTTGGCCGTGATGGATCCAGATACACCGGTGCATCATTGATACGTGTAGCCGCTGTCCATCCTTTATCAATCGCTGGCGTATAAACGGCCAGGGGCTTAATAGCTGAACCCGGCTGGCGCGGAATCAGGGCGCGATTGAGAACGTACCGTCCGCCATTGACCATACGGCCTCCCATCAGCGCCCGGATCTCCCCAGTCCGATAATCCATGACCACCATCGCTGTCTGTGGTTGAACGTTACCGTGGCTGTCGAGTGCCAGATTGCCATCTTCGTCCCGCTGGGTGCCCGGAAAAAGCTCCGGTGTCTCGAAGGTTTCTTCAAGGATCCGTTGCAGCTTCATATCCAGTGTGGTGTGGATATGAAGTCCTCCCTGATAAAGCAGATGACGCGCTTCGTCCCTGCTGTATCCCCATTTTCCCAAACTGGTTAACACATCCTGGCGCACCAGGTCTCCGAAATATGTGGAAATCTCATCATTTTGCTGAGATCTCTGAGGATTTAATAATGCAAGTACATCCTGATTCAGTGCTTCCCGATAGGCTGTTTCACTGATCCATCCCAGATCCTTCATTTTATATAGAACCAATTGCTGTCGTTGAGGCACTTCAGGATTATACACCAGCACATACCCCGCCTCTTCCTGCATCAGCACCGTATCCTCAGGGCGCACACGCGATTCTTCGAGTATTTTCATTGGTGCATATCGGGCGGGATTTCGCGGAATCCCTGCCAGTATGGCCATTTCTGGCAGGGTCAGCTCACTCACATCTTTCGAGAAATAGACTTGGGAAGCTGCCTGGACACCGTAAGCTCCGGCTCCCAGATATATGGTATTCAGATATACTTCCAGCACTTTTTCTTTCGGCAGTTGTCGTGCCATCTGGTAACCGTAATAGATATCCTGAATTTTACGGGTATATGTCTGTTCATGACTTAAAAACAGGTTTTTTGCCAGTTGTTGATGTATGGTGCTGGCTCCTTGCCGTGATCCTGTCCGGTAATTGGTCCACCCTGCTCCTAAAATCCTTCGCAGGTCAATGCCCTTATGTTCCCAATAACGTTCATCTTCAATGGCGGTAAACGCATTCTGGAGCATTGCCGGCATTTCTTCAAAATGCAAAATTTCCCGATAAAGTGGCGTTTCAATCTTTTCCAGTAATATATCTTCACCGTCATCCTGATAGTAGATGAAAGAACTTTCTTCAAGCAAACGGTAAAGGTCCGAGGTATCCAACGGGTCCAGTTCATTGATAATTCCCCGCACAATGGCAACCGCTGTGCCTGTGACAGCTCCCAGCAGCACCAGCATAACCAGCACCACAGTAATAAGGATGGTCCGGAACGTATGCAGCCATCTTCGCTTTTTTTCAATTATTTTTGCAGTTCTGGGGGCTTTGTCTCCCAAAATGGCTCATCCTTCATGCAACATGTTGATGGATTTCTTCCGCCTTCATTGTAAAGTATTTCATGCTTTCGTGCAATGGAGGCAAAACCGCCATTGAAACACCTCGTT
>JAWSUV010000031.1:0-25281 GCA_033549305.1 Bacillota bacterium
ATCCCATCCGCGGGTCGGAACAGGGTTGACCAGTGTTTCAATTTTAGCGTCGGCACCAATCTGTGCATAATACTTCAGTTCGGCTTTATCAAGATAAGCAGAGCCGCCTACTGTACCGATAACACGGTGGATTGGTACTTTCTGTGCTTCAATTTCTTTTACCAGCACTTCAAAGTTAGCTGCGTTTTCAATGCCGGGCACTTCCATACGGTAATGGGCGCCGCCATCAAAGGTCACTGCAGAAGATGGTAGGTCATAACGGTCTTTTACTGGAAATACAGTTTTTTCGGTGATAAATTTTTCAATATCTTTCATGGACATAGGCGTGTTTCCTCCTTCTAATACTTTTCGGTTGGCGGGCAACTGCATTCTTGCTGCCTATTCGAATTCCTTAAAGAGCTTTTCGAATTCTTCAATGGGATCTGTGATGTGATACACATATTCGTCCGAGGGGAAGACGCCGGTTCTCACATCGTTGATGTATTCCTTAAAGGCGTTGATTTCTATCTCTGCCACATTGGCATACACTTTCACAAACTTGGGGGTGAATGCCTGGAACTGTCCCAGCATGTCGCTGCTGATCAGCAGTTGGCCGTCACAGTCGCCAGCACCGATGGAATAGACAGGAATATCCAGTTTCTTCGTGATGAAAGCGGTCAGCTCTGGTGGTACGGCTTCAACGAGCAGGGCATAGGCGCCTGCTTCCTGTACTGCCAGGGCGTCTTCAATGACGCCACGGGCGTTTTTCACATCACGTCCCTGTGCTTTAAATCCACCCAGCTGCCCCGAGCTCTGCGGGGTCAAGCCGATATGACCAATCACCGGAATGCCTGCGTCAGTGATGGCTCTGATGCGGCTCTTCACCCGTACGCCGCCTTCCAGCTTGATGCAGTCTGTGTCGGCTTCCTTCATGAAACGAACAGCATTGTCGACTGCCTGTTCATCGGAAGATTGATAGGATCCGAAAGGCATGTCCCCAACAACCCAGGTATTGGGTGCCCCTCTTCGCACTGCCTGGCAGTGGGAGAGACAGTCTTCCATGGTGACGGGAATGGTGCCTTTGTAACCCAGGGTGACCATCCCTAAAGAGTCGCCGACCAGGATCATGTCCATGCCGGCCTGCTCAACAAACATCGCGGTCGGAAAATCATAGGCTGTGACCCAGGTAACTTTTTCCCCTGCCTGTTTCATCTTCATAAAATCCAGAATGCTCTTCTTCTTTGCCATACGCTTATTCCTCCTTTTTTCTCCCAGCCTTTCGGCTCCACATTGTTTATCTGAATACGCTTGCTCCACAGCCTTATCACATCCGGTCGTTTGCACTGATTAATCCCGGCTGTCTCAGGAGAGAACGTTTTCCTGACTTAATTTCATTTTTCAGAACGCATTTCCGTATAATTGAGATAACAGCCTTCGAATTACGTGAAAAATCAGATATCATTCTTCTGTATTCGTTTCTGGTTGTTGCAAAGACTGATTGTATACTGATTAAATTCGATACAATAATTTATCCATAATATAGAACGCCGTTCTGTTTTTTTAATTATACTTGAAAAACACTCTGCCTGTCAATAAAAAAAGCCAAATAAATCAAAAAAGTTGAATGATTCCCAATGAGTTGTGAATGCTTGTTTTTGGTAGGAATCACTTTGTTTTAGGGTATGAATGCCACAGTGCCGGATAAAGGAGTGTCTCGTGTGATAAAAAAATGGCTGGGAAAAACTGCCTTTGAGCAATTAATACCACATATCGTTCCCTACCGCTGGTGGATGCTGCTGATCTTAAGCCTGCTGATCCTCATTGCTTTACTGACCACCCTGCCACCCTGGTTAATCCAGTATGCCATTGATACCGTTCTGCCTGCCGGCGACAGCACCTGGCTGCTGTGGCTGGGGGCAGGGGTGCTTTTATTATCACTTGCAGAAGGTTTTCTGAGCTTTTTTCAGCAGATACTGAGTGAGTGGATCAGCCAACGCGTCATCCATGATATTCGAAACCAATTGTTCCATCATCTCAACCAACTCTCCTTCTCCTTCTTCGATCGTACCAGGGTTGGCGATCTCATCGCCCGCATCGTCTCCGACACAGACACCCTGAAGCGCTTTATCGGATTTGGCCTTCTAAAAATTGTCACCAATTTTTTGATACTGATCTGGATTTTGATCAGCCTGATGCTCTGGAGTCCATGGATGGGGCTGCTCTTCCTGTTGATGCTTCCATTCATGATCCATGCCATGTGGGCCTACAGCGCCCAGGTGCGCCCCGCTCTGCGCCGCACCCGCAAAACCACCGGAGAATTAACATCCTATACGCGCGAACAGTTGGCCGGCATCGCAGTCATCAAATATTTCGGGAACGAATCGACAGCGGAAACCGCCTTTCACAGAGAAAACAGCCGCATCCTGACAGATACGCTCAGCGCCACACGTATCAGCGCCTTCTGGCTGCCTTATTCTGAAGTGCTGCTGGGCTTTTTTGCCGGACTGGTGCTCTTATCGGGAGGTTGGCTGATTTCAACCGGACGGATCACCGCTGGTTCCCTGGTAGGATTCCTGGCTTATGTCAATTTATTGAATCAGCCCATCCGTCAAACCGGCTTTCTCCTGAACCTCTTCCAGCAGGGCGATGCCGCAGCCCATCGTATCGTTGAACTGCTCCAGGAGCAGGAATCGCTTCAGGACTCACCTGATGCAATTCCCTTTCACCATCTGTCTCATTCACTGAAAATGGAAAACGTGTCCTTCGCCTACAATGATCAGGAAGTGTTGACCAATGTCTCGTTTGCAGTTGACTGTGGCGAGACGCTGGCCATTGTCGGTCCCAGCGGTGCCGGAAAAACCACACTGGTTCATCTGCTGCTTCGTTTTTACGATCCACAAAAGGGACAGGTGCTTATCGACGGGAAAGCCATCCAGCAATATACCATAAAAAGCCTTCGGCAGAAAATCGGGTTGGTCATGCAGCAGCCTTTTCTTTTCAACGGTACCATCAGTGAAAACATTTCCCTGGGAGCAACGCAAGTCTCTGCCTCTGCCATTCAACAAGCCGCCGAACGTGCGCAGCTGCATGATTTTATTGAAGGACTTCCCATGGGTTACAGCACGCCCATTGGTGAACGGGGTGTGCGGTTATCCGGCGGGCAGGCTCAGCGGCTGGCACTTGCCCGGGTAATCCTGCGAGAGCCTGAGGTGCTGGTATTGGATGAGCCAACTGCCAGTGTGGATCACTTGACTGACGCCTCCATTATGGACGCCGTTTCTGATTTGATGACAGAGAAAACCCTGCTGGTCATTGCTCATCGACTATCAACCCTGCGCAATGCCCAACGCATTCTGTTCCTTGAAAACGGACAAATTACTGGTTTGGGAACTCATGAAGAATTGATGTTCCTCAATAAAAAATACCGGCATTTCGTGAACATATCGGGTTATGCCCGGGATGAGGGGAGTGAATAGGATGCGCGGTGGTTTTTACAGTAAATTCAGCCGGGAACACGAGGGCTCCAATCAGGCAGCTCTTCTTAACAGAAAAAACATGTCTTTCTATCTCGCATTGCTGGCTTCTCATCGGAAACTGCTGGCGGCGGCTCTGGTCATGACATTCCTGCAGACTGCAGCTTCCCTGACGCCGCCCCTGATCATGCAGCGTGTGATTGATGAGCATCTGCTGCCGGGAACTCTCTCAGGCCTGTTTCCCTGGATGTTCGGTTTTTTTGTTCTTTATGGCGCATCCTGGTATTTTTCCTATCAGCAGCGATTATTGAGCCAGACCGCTGGGCAGCGGGCTATCTTCGACGTAAGAGAATTGGTGTTTGCCAAACTGATGGCTCTGCCCTTGTCTTATCATGAAAATCAGCAGAAAGGCGCCTTGACTTCACTCATGATGAACGATGTGAACGCTCTTTCCGCTGCAGTCACGGATGGGGTGATTGGCCTCATCAGTGATGTGGTCACCCTGGGTGCCATGATCTGGATCATGTATCGTCTCCATCCCGGACTGACCCTCCTGCTGATGGCCACCCTGCCGGTGGTTTTTCTGGCCATGTCTTTGCTGGGCCGCCGGATCAGAAACGCCTTTCGTGAAGTGAGGGAAAAAATGGCAGCGCTGAATACCCAGGTAGAGGAAAATTTTTCCGGGATACGGGTGGTCCAATCGATGGGGGTTCAGCAACAGCAGGAGCAGGATTTTTTTCAGGTGAGTGAAGACAACCTGCAGGCAGGCTTGAAGGCCATGATACTGCTGGCTTTGATTTTTCCCTTAACCTCTCTCACCACCGGGGCTGGTACCGCTCTGCTGCTATGGTACGGAGGGCAGCAAGTCATGCAGCAAACAATCACTCTGGGAGTTTTTGTGGCATTTCTCACTTATTTGCGGAAATTTTATCAGCCGCTGCGTAATCTCAGCGATCTCTACAACACATATCTGTCAGCCCTGGCGTCCCTTGATCGTATCATGGCCGCGCTTGATGAACCAAACCCATTGGCACTTTCCCGGCCGCTCCCAGCAATCCCCGAACCGATTCAGGGTGAAATCGAGTTTGACCGTGTTTCCTTTTCTTACGGCGAATCAAAAGAGTCTTCTGTCCGAGTTCTAAAAAACCTGTCACTCCATCTGAAGCCTGGCGAACACGTGGGTATTGCCGGGGCTACCGGGGCTGGTAAGACCACCCTGTTCTCGCTGCTGATGCGGATGATGGATCCGCAGGAAGGTGAAATCCGGCTGGACGGCACCCCCCTCTTCCTCATTCCCCATGACCAGCTTCACCGCCTTGTTTCCGTAGTCCCCCAGCAGGTCTTTCTGTTTTCCGGAACCATCCGTGAAAATATCCGCTTCGGCAAACCCGTTGCTGACGATCAGGAAGTGATTGCTGCTTCAAAAAATGCAATGGCCCATGACATGATCATGGGCCTGTCGAAAAAATATGACACTGTTTTAGGGGAAGAAGGAGCCGGGCTTTCCGGCGGCCAGCGTCAGCTCATCGCTTTTGCACGGGCGCTGCTGAAAAACGCTCCCGTTCTGGTGCTGGATGAAGCCACTGCCAGTATGGATGTAGGCCTGGAATCACAGGTCCAGGCTTCCCTGGAGCAGTTGCTGAAAGAGCGGACGGCTCTGATTATTGCCCACCGACTCAGCACCCTTAGAAAGCTTGACCGGATATGTGTGCTTGCCGAAGGCCGAATAGCAGCCTGTGGATCCCATGATGAACTGATCATAAGCAGCCCCTACTATCGTCAGATGCTGGAAAGCGGGTCGGCGGCAACGCGGCCTGCCAACGGAGGATAAGGTTTGCCATACTGAATGGCAAAGAACTTTCTGTCTCCAGGCAGTTTTTTCATTGAAAAACCGGCATATCCCAAAGCGAGAAGTGTTTTTTGAACAGTAATGTCCGTGTTCTGAACGGTGCAAATATCTGAAAAAACGGGTTCCACCGGGCGGCACAAATTCAGTGCCAGCAAAAAACGGAGTTTCCCGCCATAGACGCCCCCTCTGACTTTAACATCCCGGATGAATAACCCGGCATCCATCACGTTTTTCAGGCTTGGATAGTTGAAGGGAGAGATAGTGCACAATATCATGCAGTATCCCTCCTCCTTCAGGTAAGCCTGGGTAGGTTTCAGCATCAGTGCCTGCAAATGATTTCCCCTGAAATCAGGATGCACGATGGAGGACTCCAAATGGCAAACCCGTTTCAGATCTTCTTCACTCAGATCCAGTTCCCAACCCAGGTTTTCAAACGATAGGCCTGGAAAACTGATGCTGCGTGCAGCAATCATTTCATTTTCTACAAAAACGCCGATCATACGGCCCTTTCCTTTCACCAGTGCCACTTCTTCAAAAAATTCCCGGGAATCAGGTACAAACTTCTGCCGGTCATCCAAGGCATCAAAAACTACTTTCTGCAATGCCAGCACCTGATCAACATGGTCCGGTGCCAGGTAGACCATTTCATACCTTTTTTCCACTTTTCCCGCTGGTGTTTGCTGCAGGACAGTGCCGGTGGTAATCCGTTCCATGCCTTCCCCTCCTGGTTCAGTTAAGTGGACCCTCTTGTGAAAGCAACGTGATCATCACAATTTCCGGTCTGTTTCCGGTTCGAATGGGCGGTCCCCATGTACCATATCCGGAAGAAACGATCAGCGTGCCACCGTCTTGTTCCAGCTTTCCCCAGTCCTCATCGAAAAGTCGCTGGGTGATCCATCCAAAGGGAAATAGCTGGCCCCGGTGGGTATGGCCTGATACCTGCAGCCGCACCCCCGCATCCCTGGCTTCAGACCAGGTCTTCGGCTGGTGATCCATCAGCACCACCGGTATCCGATAAGGATCTGTACCTGCTATCACCTCATTCAAAGGTTTTCGTGGTTTGCGCAGCATCTGCTCCGACGCCAGGTCTTCGCGTCCGGCCAGGTAAAAGGTGCCGGCAATCATATGTCCTTCGTCACGCAGCACCTTAATTCCAGCCTGTTCCAGATGCAGGACAATCTCTTCCAGATGGCCTCCATAATATTCATGATTTCCCAGAACTGCATACATGCCCAGGGGCGGATTAAGTTCTCCCAGCGTTTTATCCATCTGTTCATCAATAAAATGGTTCACATTTTCATCAATGATGTCGCCGACAAAAAGAATCAGGTCAGGGTTCAGTTCAGATAATTGCCTCACCAGTTTTTCCAGCCGGTTGTTTCGAATGATGGTCCCCAGATGAATATCGGAAACCATGGCAGTTTGTATCGTTTTGCCTTTGGCGCCCGAGTCATTTCCCGGTGACAGGTTCACCTGATAATAAACCACCCGCGGGTTCCGTGCATTCCATGTCCCATACACAAGCAGCACAAGCACCGTGAACATCACTAAAACGCCGGCGGCAGGCTTTACCCAGGTTGGTACGCTGATATTAACGGTTGATGCCCCCAGAAGCAGACGACCCGCATCCAGGATGATGACGATCATCAGCAAGTAGACCATCACAGCCATCCAGTAGGATCCGGCATGAATCAGCCAGCGGTCAAGGGGAGAGGGAATCCATCGCTGCAGGAATCGAGCTCCCGGATATAGATAAACTGCCACCCAGAATAGAATCCATCCGACACGAAGGCCCCGGGAATTCAAAATCAAGGCAAAAGCCTGGGCGCCGCGCAGCCCAATGTAGTAATTCAGTGCCGTATACATCGACAGCAGCGCTACTGCCACCGGAATATAAATCCATTTCATGAGTCGGTTCGTCTCCTTCAAATAATTCAGTCAATACGATGATGTTATTTCTTTTCAGGATGCATTTCATCACTCTCTTGATCGTTTAGGATATGGTCTCGGTTGGTACTATCCGTGGTTTCCCCCTGAACTCCTTCTTCCGGTTCGCTCTTCCCAAAACGATAGAACCAGACCACCACCAGGGCCAGCAGGAGAGTGACTCCCATTGCTGCTGCTGTTTGCACCAGCCTCACCTTATCCTTTCTTCTCAATTGCTGGAATATCATGCTGCCAACCAGCGTTTTCATGGAGATGCTACTATATATACCCCCGGTGTATTGATTGTACCAGCAGCGCCCATACAGTAAATACCACTAAAAAGCCACCTGAAATATGATCAGATGGCTCTCGCTCTGTTCTTCTACATCCATCTGAAGGATGCCTATACAGGATTATAGCTTAAAGGGTACAATAATGGACGGATCCAACACCCGAAATGTGAAGGAAGAGGCAACAAAAAGGTTCACGTTTTCAGCATCATGGGACTCGTAGCCGATGGAAAAATCGCCGCCAATGACCAGTTCCAGATCCTCGTGGTTGTAGGGTACCAGTACCGCATCTTTCACCACGCTGCTGAAAATCACGTTGCCGCCGATGATGTCTTTCACCCGTTTCATCAGCGGATATCCCTGCATTTCAGTATTGACACGTTTCCAGCCTTCTTCTCCCACCACCAGTGTGAAGGGGCCTTCCTGGTATGCTTCTTTCATCAGCAGCACGGCTTTGGATAAGCCAGCCATGATGTCACCGCCGTTTTCACCAAAGGATACCGGATCAACTTCAGCACTTTCAAAGAGACCTCTAATGCCGCCTTTGACATAGCTGTTGTAGACAGCTTCTTCTTCAAACAATGCCATTTCCTCCATCGCCTTTTCCAGTGCATCCAGTTTCACATCCCTTGCACCGCGAAGCACGTTATCCATTTCCCAGCGGCTCAGGGAAAAGGAAGTCCTGGTTTCCACCAAAGGCTTTACCTGATACTGACCAGTTTTCACCACATCTTCGTCAGCAGTTTCCAACAGGTTGAGTCTTCCTTCCGTAATGGATGTATAGTCCCATCCTTTTGGTCCCTCTACGCGAACCACCTTTCTGGCTGACAGGTGCGTTTTAAGTACATCCACTGCACGTTCATCAATTTCATGCCAAGCTTCCTGGGCCAAGGGGGCCAGTTCCCGTTTCAACAGATCCATGTTTCTTTCCTCCTTCTTTATTGTCCATCCATTATTTCAGGTCGCCTATTTTCAAACTGCCTGTTCCGGTTTCTTTCTCCCCGCCTGCCGCTCCGCCTTCTTCCAGGGTCGTTACATCCCCTTCTGTAAACAGGTATGTCCTTAATTCTTCATCCCATCCATCCATGTTTCGTCGAAGCCATTCCAGAGTCATGCAGGCGTGTTCAATTTCTTCGTCCCGGTTATGGGCCATGATCTTTGCCAGTTCGGGGTCAGCTGATGCGACGACGCGCTGATTGTACCAGTCAACCGCTTCAATTTCTTCCTTCAGACTGTTCAGAGCTCTGGAGATGTTTCGCGCTTTCTCATCCAATAGTTCCATGGGCTCATGATAGTTTGACATGCCATCCGCCTCCTTGATCGTTGTTTTACTTTGTTGATGCTGTGCTCAGTCACTCACGGGTAAATAAATACCCTTCAAGCCTGTTTTTAAACGTTCGTGTCCGTGTTGACCAGCACCTTCCCATGATATACTAAAAAGAAAAGGAGTGAATCCAATGCGCATAAAAGCTTTTGAACTGGAACGTTTTTTTGCTCAATATGAGTTTACAGCTCCCTATTTGATGGGTTCTTCAGATTGCGAATCACTAAGTATTGCCGACTTGCTGGCTCTGGAACCCGGCAGTGACTCCGGACTTTCCAAATGCTGGCTGGGATATACGGAATCGAAAGGACACCCGTTGCTGCGCGAAGAAATCTCATGTCTCTACGATACCTGCAGCGGAAACAATGTGCTGGTTCACAGCGGCGCTGAAGAAGCTATTTTCATCTTTATGAACGTAATGTTGAAACCAGGGGATCATGTCATTGTTCAGTCGCCCTGTTACCAGTCACTGTATCAAATAGCACATGACCTGGGATGCCAGGTGAGTCGCTGGAACCCCAGCCAGGAGATTGACTGGAAATGGGATCTCGATGCTCTGAAGAAGATGATCCGCCCGGACACGAAAGCTGTCATCATTAATCAACCGCATAATCCAACCGGTCACCTGATGAGCCGGGATGAACAGCTGCAAATGATGAATATGATCAGCCAGCACCAGCTGCTTCTCTTTTCAGATGAAGTCTACCGGTGTCTGGAACATGATCCAGACCTGCGGCTTCCTGCAGCTTGCGATCTGTATGAAAATGCGGTTTCACTGGGCGTCATGTCCAAGACCTATGGTTTAGCAGGCCTGCGCATCGGGTGGATTGCCACCCGCAACAGCACCATCTTTAATGAGATGGCCGCTTTCAAAGATTATACGTCTATCTGCAATAGTGCGCCGAGTGAGTACCTTTCCCTGATCGCACTGCGGAATCAACAGGAACTCATCGACCGCAACCTTGAAATCGTTCAGGAAAACATTGCCTCCATGAACCGATTCTTTGCTGCTTACCCTGATTTATTTAAGTGGAAAGCGCCCAAAGCCGGATCCATTGCTTTTCCTGCTTTTCTGGGAAAAGGAGGTGCCCGGCAGTTCAGCCTGGACCTGGTTGAAAAGAAGGGTGTGCTTGTGGTTCCCAGCGTCTATTTTAATTATGGCGACACCCATTTTCGCATTGGTCTTGGACGCAAAAACCTGCCGGAGTGTTTAGAACAGCTTGAGCATTATATCAGTGAAAATCCAAAGTTGCTGCAGCGGTGAAAACGCAAACCTTTGTTTAACTCCGAACCATTTGGGTTATCTATTCTAACAGGGATAATCCACAACCATGAACCATTATCAAGGAGGGTTTTTCATGAAAAGTTTTGGACAGTTTTTGCAAACCGGTGACTGGAAGGGCGAAAAACACGTTCCCGTCATCCACATTCCCGAGAACGTCAGAGCAGGCGAAGCTTTTGAACTGAAGGTATCCATCGGCGATGCCATCGGCCATCCCAACACCCTGGAACACCACATCGTCTGGTTTAAACTCTTTTTCCATGGTGACGGTGAAAAATTCCCTGTCGAGCTGGCTCATTTCCAGTTTGCGGCCCATGGTGAAGGGGAGAATTTCACAGAACCGACAGGCATGGCTCTGGTGAAGCTGAGCAAGTCCGGCACACTCTTTGCTCAAAGTTACTGTAACATCCACGGTGTCTGGGAAAACAGTCAGCCCGTCACTGTGGAATAAAGTGAAATAAAATAGAAGCTTGACAACTTTTTGGAAAAATCAAAAAAGGGGTTGACAGCTCCGCTATCAGGCATTATGATTGTTCAAACACAAGAAACTGATGAGCCGGAGAAGTAACCCCGACACTGGACTTTCCAGAGAGCTGCAGGCGGTGCGATTGCAGCAGGTTGAAGACGGGATGAATGGACCGGTGAGGGCGGACGCAAAAAGAGTGATCTT
The DNA here is from genome assembly GCA_033549305.1 of Bacillota bacterium. Taxonomy (GTDB): domain Bacteria; phylum Bacillota; class Clostridia; order Peptostreptococcales; family Tindalliaceae; genus Anoxynatronum. The sequence goes on from JAWSUV010000031.1 coordinate 10,794, forward strand.
AGTAGCGACCGACGGGACCTCCACCCGTTATCCAGGGAGCATGCATGTTGGTGCGTGAAATGAGCGGGTCTTTCATTAAGACCAATACGGGTGGTACCGCAGGAGACGACAGCCTCTTGTCCCAGAAAACATGGGATAAGGGGCTTTTTGTATTCCCAAAACCCAAAACCTGTTCGCGTCAGACCAATTCTTGTGTCAAACCAGCGGAATTTGGAAAGGAGAAAAAAACATGAAAAACATTCAAGTGCCTTACAAAACCTATCTGAGTGAAGGTGAGATGCCAAAACAATGGATGAACCTGCGGGCAGTCATGAAAGAACAGCACGACCCGTTCCTGCATCCGGGAACTCTCAAACCACTGGAAATGGAAGAGTTGACACCTGTCTTCTGTGATGAACTGTGCCGTCAGGAAATGGACGAAACGACGTTGATGATCGACATTCCCGAGGAAGTACAGGCTTTCTACCGCATGTACCGCCCCTCACCTCTGGTTCGGGCTTACCAATTGGAAAAAGCCCTGGGAACACCTGCCAAAATCTACTTTAAATTTGAAGGCAATAACACCTCCGGCAGTCACAAATTGAATGCCGCAGCAGCCATGGCTTATTATGCCAAGGCTCAGGGATTAACTTCACTCACCACCGAAACCGGTGCCGGCCAGTGGGGGACTGCGCTGGCAACTGCCTGTGCCCACTTTGGGCTGAACCTGGATGTCTATATGGTTAAAATTTCTTATGAACAGAAACCTTTTCGTAAAGCGGTCATGGAAACCTTTGGTGCCGCGATCACACCCAGCCCTTCCAGAACCACCGAGGTGGGAAAACAAATTCTGGCTAAAACGCCTGATACCCACGGCAGCCTGGGATGCGCCATCTCAGAAGCGATTGAGGCCTCCATGAGAAATGATCAAAGTCGCTATGCTCTTGGGTCAGTCCTCAACCAGGTTCTCCTGCACCAGTCCATTGTCGGCCTGGAATCCAAGCTTGCCATGGATCAACTGGAAGAGTACCCTGATGTTATCGTAGGTTGTGCCGGTGGCGGTTCCAACCTGGGTGGTCTGATCGCCCCTTACATGGCAGAACGCTTGCAGGGAGAATCCTCGACCCGCTTTGTTGCCGTCGAGCCCGCTTCCTGTCCATCCCTGACACGTGGCCGCTACGCGTATGATTTTTGCGACACGGGTCGGATCACGCCGCTGGCCAAAATGTACACCCTGGGCAGCGATTTCATACCGGCACCCAACCACGCCGGCGGACTCCGTTACCACGGTATGTCGCCCATCCTGTCCAAACTCTATCACGACGGCGAACTGGAAGCCCTGTCAGTGGTGCAGACCCTGGCCTTTGAATCTGCCGTCCTGTTTGCCAAGACTGAGCAGATTCTTCCTGCGCCAGAGTCAGCCCATGCCATTTACGGCGCCATCCAGGAAGCGCTTAAATATAAAGAATCGGGTGAATCCGGCACCATTCTTTTCGGCCTCACCGGTACCGGGTATTTTGATTTAAAGGCTTATCAACAATATAACGAGGGAACAATGACTGACTCAGTGCCCACGGATGCAGATCTCCAACAAGGCTTTAACGGCTTGCCTCCGGTTGATAAAAGCCTGATGACTGCAGCCAATCTATGATATAATAAAGGCACCATCAACTGTTGAGGAGGGTGCCTCTTGGATTACGAATCCATCTTTAAAGCATTGGGAGAATCCACACGGATAAAAATCGTAAAATTGTTATCGATTAAACCCATGTATGTGTGCGAACTGGAATCAGTCCTGGAAATGAGCCAGCCCCGGATTTCCCAGCATCTGCGGATTCTGAAGCAGGCAGGACTGCTGGACATGAAAAAGGAAGGCCAGCGGGCTGTTTATTCCCTGAACGAGCCAGTTTTTGAAGAATGGATTACCGGTTTTACCTCATTTTTGCGTCAACCGCTGGAAAGTCTTCCTGAATTTCAGCATGAAGCAGATCGGATTGCAGCCATCGCTGCAGATCCTGCCATCTCGATTTGTAAAAACACCTGATACGCATCTCAAACAAAGAACCTTTCCAGATTGTGATGGCGGAAAGGTTCTTTTTGTTAGAATAAATTGCCGTAGACCAGTCCGGTGATGGTGGCCATGACAATCACCAGGCTGACAAAAACAATCGTTTTTTTAGTGCCAATGACACTCCGGATCACCAGCATGTTGGGCAATGATAATGCCGGGCCTGCCAATAATAACGCCAGAGAAGGGCCTTTTCCCATACCGGAGCCAATAAGGCCCTGAAGAATCGGTACTTCTGTCAGCGTGGCAAAATACATAAAGGCACCGGCTACGGAGGCAAAGAGATTGGCGCCCAGGGAGTTGCCGCCCACCAGGTTCGCCACCCAAACTTCCGGGATCAGGCCGCTGTGACCTGGACGTCCCAGCAAAATGCCGGCAACCATAATACCTCCAAACAGCAGGGGTAGAATTTTTTTGGCAAACCCCCAGGTTTCATCCACCCATTCCTTGCGCTGTTCTGCATTAAACCAGAAGAACGTGGCATACAGTGTGACCATCAAAAAGACGGCGCTCATCACCCATTTGATGGAAAAAAGGAAACCCCATAGACCGCCAGGTTCTGAAGGTCGCGCCCAGTTGGCAAACACCAAGACCCCCACCATGGAAAAAAAGAATATCATGGTCTGCCAGAGTGGCCGGGCTTCTTCACTTTCTTCGCCCGCTTCAAACATGGCGGCATCCTTTTGATTGCGGACGCCTTCTTCTTTTCTGAAAATCAAATGCATTAAGAGTCCAACCACCACACTGAAGACAATAGCCCCGATGGTCCGGGCAATCCCCAGTTCCAATCCCAGTACCTGGGCAGTGATGGTAATGGCCAGAATGTTAATCGCCGGCCCTGAGTACAGGAACGTGACTGCCGGTCCAAGGCCGGCTCCTTTCATGTAGATGCCGGCAAACAGCGGCAGCACCGTGCATGAGCAGACCGCCAGTATAACACCGGAAACAGATGCCACCCCATAAGAAACCACTTTTTTCGCCTGTGGACCCAGGTATTTAATCACGGAATCCTGGGACATGAAAACACCCACCGCGCCGGCAATAAAGAAAGCAGGAACAAGGCACAGGAGCACATGTTCCCGTGCGTATTCATTCAGCAGGGCAAAAGATTCCAGAATAGCGCCCTGCATGACCGGATGCTCGACAGGCATGAAAAAGGCCGCTAAAAAAACAGCAACAATCAATCCCAATTTTTTAAGTTCACTCATTCAATGATGCCTCCCCAAGAGGGTTATACTGACTGGAGTTTTTCTTTAATCTGTTCGCTCGAAAGAACTTTTCCCGAAGCCATCAGCTTTTCATCCACTACCAGACCCGGTGTGCGCAGTACGCCATAAGAGGCGATCGTCGCAAAATCTTCGACTTTTTCAAATTCCGCGCTGATTCCCAGCTCTTTCACCGCTTCCTGAGCATTCTTCTCCAGCGCCTTACAATTTTTGCATCCCGAACCAAGAATTTTGATGATCATAGTCTATCACTCCTTATTTAATAAGTACATAACAATATCTTTATGTATAGTTTATTCCTTTATCTGTTTTTTGTCAATACTGTTCAACGACTCGTTCTGTTCAACGACTCGCTTATTCCCATTACAACAGCAAATGCAAATCGATCCAATTCTGATACTGATCACTTTTCTCGCACGAAAAAAGAGCACAGAGACCAGCCCCATGCTCTTGATCAGATTCGCCGGATTATTTCGGCGGCAGTAACTTGTCAAAATGCAGTTCCATGATATAGCGGTGATGCCCTTCACCGTATTCGTCTTCATTTTCACCCGTGATTTCGAATCCAATTTTGTCCTTGTAGAGCCTGATCGCCGGAGCGTTCTCAATGTCGACGGTCAGACCCATTTTTGAGAAGCCCTGATCTTCCAGATTGCGGATGATGGCCGCCAGAAAATGATACCCTAAACCCTTGCCCTGTAATTCTTCCGCAATGGCATAATCAAACAGGTAGCACTTTTGCAGATCTTCCCAGTCGCGCATCAGGATCGCAATCCCGATGATTTTCTTTTTGTCTTCATCACGCAGCACAAAAACATTGCCATGGCGAATCTGGGGTACCAGTCCCCATTCGTCCATACCCAGATCGCCGAAGATGTCGAGACCAAAGTTAACCATCCGTTTCAGCAGGTTGACATTATAATCCTGAACCAGATACACTTTCAGGTGGCCAACGTTTCCGTCCAAATTCTCAATCACTTTCCGTGGTAATTTTGATGCTTCTTCCAAATACAAAAAACCAACTCCTTATTTTGTTTTACTTATTATACTCCAAAAAGCATGATTTCGCAAATAGTTGCAGACTCAAAGAGCTGTGAAGCCTTGAAACAGGAAGCCAAGACAGTTTCTGCCACTCTGCCGGATGTTCCTGCTACAGCACTGCCTGCCATCGGAGGAGCGAACCCGATACCGCATGGCGTATTCGGCCTGATTCCGTCAGAGCGGTCAAATGGGCGGCAAAGGCGGTTCGATACAAATGGTACTGGCTGATGGTTTCCAGATCCATCTGATGCTCCCGGCAAAAGAAACTGAGCAGTTCATCCAGTGTTGCCGGTTCCGCCATATGAGAAAGGAGCCAGCTGTCAATCAAATGCAGCGCCTCCTCATTACAGTTAATCAATTCCGTCATGTCACTCATTGGCCGCCCATGGGACGGCACACAGCAGTCAACCTCGATTTCCCGGAGATGAAACAGTGATTTTCGGTGAAGGCGGACATCTGAATTAAAAGGAATGAGGTGCTTGTCCAAATAGCCCTTGCCCAGCAGGACATCCGCCGAAAACAGGATGCCGTCGTACAGAACACCTGTCTGTTGCGGCGAATGGCCCGGCAGGGGGATCAACTCAATGGAAAAGCTGCGAAAATGTATTTCCTTCTCTTCCGGTTCAAAGGACTGGTGTACAACAGAAGGCTTCGCCTTTAAAAATTTGTTTTGCAGTGCCGCCGGGGGATTTGCCCCCCCATAAAGTCCAAAGGATTCCAGGTAAGGGTCTTCAATAAACGGTTTTTCAAGGCGTGGTGCTATAACCGGTAATCCCAGTCGTTTTTGCAACTGGGCGTTGCCACCGCAATGATCAGCATGAGAATGCGTGTTGATCACCGCAACCGGCATCAGGTTTTCTTCCTCCAGTCCACGCAGTATTTTCCCGGCATGATCCCGGTCAAGGCCGGTATCTACGATAACCGCCTCTTTCCCCATCATCAGAATACCTGTGTTCACAGGTGCTTCCAAATAAGCTGTTTGTTTACTCAACCATTTCAGCGTCGATTTCATCCGCATCTCTCCCTTTCTTAACGGCTGAACATACATCCCTTCTGTGTTTTGTGACACATGCCCTTGTTAATTTCCCCCTCATACGGGTATTCTATCAGTAACTGTCATCATCTGTAAAATAACATTAAGGAGGCGGCAAAATGAGTTTTTTGAAAACCATTGAAAACATGAAAACGGTGAGGGACTATCATGATACCGTTGTTCCCGCCACGATTCTCAGGCGCCTGGTTAATTTAACCCAATCCTCCCCCGGACTGCTTCCTTCCAATTCTCATTTGTTGCGGATTATTGAGGACGGACAGGGTTTTTTCGAACTGATGAATGGAAAAGCGGGCTATTATGGAAAAATGATTCAAGCCCCCCATTACATTGTCCTGTTTGACAAGGTGCAGGACGGGGTTTATGAAAACAGCGGATACGTGATGGAAAAGCTGCGCTTAAGCGCATGGAAAGAAGATCTTGGTACCTGCTGGATCAGTATCGACGAGCCGCTTGACCTGAGTGCCTGGGTTGAGGATCCAGTCACTGATCCACCCATGGCACTGGTTGCCATCGGCTATCCAGAGAGCAGTATTTTCCGCCAGGACATACTGAAGAAAAGCGCCCGGCTGCCATTAACCGAATTGGTTTTCCTTGAAAAATGGAACCGCCCCTGTTCCCTTGATCAGCTGGAAACCCGCGGACTATCTGAGATCTTATACTACGGAAAACTCGCCCCTTCCTGGGGCAACCGCCAACCCTGGCGTTTTATCCTCCATCGCGAACAGATCTATCTTACCGTTCACGCCAAGGATCAGGAAGCCCGGGCCCGCATTGATGCCGGCATTGTCATGCTTTACGTTCAGCAGGCAGCTCACGACAGGGGCCTCTCAATGAACTGGCAGTTGATCCCACCGAATGATTCCTTGGTGGAAACGCTCCAAATACCGGAAAGTGAGCATTTAATCGCCTGCCTGACATAGCTTTTTAAAACGGCCTTTCGTCTTAAATGATGAGAGGCTTTTTTTATGAAAACAAACGAAGAAGAAAACAATAGAAAAACGTTGAAAAAAGGTCCTATTAATACCTTTTTTCACTCATTTAACTTTCTTTGACTTTAATGATTTTTTTTCGCATTATTTAACCGGCGGACGATTTTGACTTTCTTTGACCTTTATCGTATGATAATGATAGCTCAAGAAATCAAATGATAAAGAAGGAGGAGTTTTGATGTTTAACAATCTGGTACCATTCCAAACACGCAGAGGCAGAGAGATTGACACCCTGTTTGACAGATTCCTTCAGGACGGTTTTTTAACACCGCCCGTCAGCACCGGCATTAAAGTGGACATCAAAGAACAAGAAGATCGGTATATCATGGAAGCCGAGATTCCCGGTGTTCAAAAAGACCAGATTAAGGTGGATTATGATAACAACTATCTTACCATCTCTGTGGAGCAGCAGGAAGAAGTGAGTGAAGAAAAGGATCATTATATCTGCAGAGAACGTCGTCTTGGAAAAGCCAGCCGCACCTTCCACGCGAAGGATATTGACCCGGAAAAGATCGAGGCTGCTTATGAGGATGGCATTTTAAAAGTCACCCTGCCGAAGACAACCGAAGCCCGTCGCAAATCAAATATTGAAATCAAGTAATGAACACGCATTTCCCACTTGGCTGGATTATTCATATCCGGCAGAGTGGGTGATTTTTTTGCTTTCTTCCGCTGCTCTGCGCCAGTGAATCCTCCAGGCGTTGATTTCCCCTCCCAGCAAAATCATAATACTGCTTAAATACAGCCAGGTCAACAATACAATAATGGCTCCGATGCTGCCATAAGTAACGCTGTAATTGCCAAAGTTATTCACATAATAGGAAAATCCATACGACAGGATCAGCCATCCGATGGTTGTAAACACAGCGCCGGGAAATGATTCCCAAAGCGTCACTTTTTCCTGCGGACAGACTTTGTAGAAGATGGTGAACACAAGAATCATGACAGTGAGGGAAACCAGAATGCGTGCCCATTCCCAAACCTGCCTGAAAACATCAGGCAACTCCAGAAAATCAAACAGATAGTTGCCAATCAGCTGACCAAACACCAGCATGAGCAGCGACATCAGGATAATGAGGGCCAGCACAAGCGTCAGGATCACCGCCATTCCTCTTACCTTCCAAAAGGGCCGTTTTTCTGAACTGCGGTAGGCTTTATTAATTCCCCTCAGCAAGGCCGCAACACCGTTTGATGCCAGAAAGACCGTTACCAGCATCCCTGTTGAGAGCAGGGTTCCGCTGCGCATCTGCATGGTGCGGCGTACATTCTGGAGAATCAAATCAAACGTTTCCTCCGGCATGAAGGGCCTCAGATCATAGAGCACATCCTCTCGCAGAAGCGGCGTATAGGTGATGAGCGTAATCAGAAAAATCAGGAACGGAAAAAAGGACAGCACCAGATAATACGTGGACTGAGCCGCCAGTGCGGTTAATTCATTTTCCTGTATTCGCTGGAGCAGTTGTTTCAGCTGGAGCATGATCGGATGATTCAGCTGATTGAATTTCCATTTCATAGAACTTCATTCCTTCTGTGGTTCACTGTTTGCCGGTAGCTCAAGCACCGTATAATCCTGCTCATACAGGTCAATGTAAAGCATTTTATGCCTCAGTATCCCACCTCTTCCAATCAGGAGTTTCAGCACTTCACTTACCTGTATGGATCCCACCAGAGCCGGTGTAAAAGACGGGTTCCCCAGGTCTTTTTCGATGCCCTGGGTGGCTTCTCCTCCGTAAATCAGGTCGAGGGTTCGATCACCAGGCAGGACTGTCATTACCTGACCATACCAGCCGCCAATGGCGCCATGGACCAGTGGAATCCCCATGTTTTCCGCCAGTTCCTGCAGCATCAGCCGCGTCCCAATGCGGTCCACTGCATCCACCATCACCTGGGCTCCCTGCAATAGTTTGGCTCCATTCTCTGCTGTGACAATCTCTTGCACCGCTGTCACCTGTACCTCCGGGTTGACGAGCCGCATCCGCTTCACCGCCGCTTTAGCCTTACTGGTGCCCAGGTTTTCCACATGAGACAGGAGCTGGCGGTTCAAATTGCTTGGTTCAAACACATCTCCGTCCACGGCAATGATCCGGCCGATGCCCAGTCGCCCCAGCATTTCGATGATGCCGCCGCCCAGACCGCCACAGCCAATCACGCCAACACAAGCGTCTCTCAGCGACTCATTTTCTTTGGCAGACAGCATTTTCATATTCCGGCTGTATCGCTCTTCCAAGTTCACACGTGATTCCTCCCTGTTTTGCCGTTATTCATTCTCCCCATGACACCTGCTTTGCTGAGTATCCAATGATTGATTGCGTGATGAAAAAGGTCTCCTGTTTTCACCGTCCCGTAGCTTTGTCGGCCATGTTCATTCCATACCCCGGCCAACGGCTGATAAATCAGGCGCATAAAAACAACACAAGCCCCGGACTTAGCCGGGGCTTGTGGATAGGAATGAATGTCTATGGATTAGTAGAGTTGGAGGATCTCATCCATACCATCAGTCATCTCAATGGTTCCGTCAGGCAGTACCCAGATTGCTTCCAGACCGTCGATACTTTCCGCCATGGCGAAGCTGTCATCAAAAGGAAGCAAAAACAGCTCTGTGGAAAAGTAATCTGCCAATCCGGAATCTTCTATCACCACTGTGACAGCCCGGTAGTAGTTGCCCGGCATCAAGGTGGTGGGATCGATGAGATGGTGGACGGGCTTGCCATCTACGATATAAAAGCGCTGGTAATCGCCGCTGGTGACGACAGAAGCATTTGTGATGGATACCGTTCCCAGCAGTGTGTTGCCGTCGGCAAACATAGAGGCTTCCGGATCATGCAGGCCCACCGTCCAGGTTTCCCTTTCATCGTCGAAAGGCCTGCCCAGCGCCCGCACATTTCCTCCTGCACTGATAATCACCGACTCCAATCCGGCCGCCTCAACCTCTCGAATCGCAAGTTCCACCGCATAACCTTTGGCCACGCCACCGATGTCCAGCCGCATTCGCGGGTCAGGCAGATAGACTGTCCCTGCCGCTTCATCCACCTCTACCTGATGAATATCCGTAAACTGTGCAGCCCATTCCAGATCCTCCAAGGGAGGCAGTTGTGCGCTGCTTGGATCAAACAGTCCTTCGTCCCGGTAATCATGCCAGATCTTCAGGACAGGACCAAGGGCGATATTGGTGCGTCCGGCAGTCTTATCGTGCCATTCCCGGGCGAATAGAATCAGGTTGATGAGGTCATCATGGACCGCTACCGGTGCCATTCCCGCCTGATCATTCACTGTCTTGATATTGTTCACCCCGGGATAATCATTATAGATATCGTACAATTGATGAAGTTCCTGGAAACGCTGGTGAATCTGGTTAAAATATGCGTTGAATTCTTCCTCTGAACGGGTGTACGCGATTACCTGAATCAGTGTATCAAAAGTATCAAAAAAGGTGTCGGTATGCCGTTGATAGTCTGCGTACTGCTGCTCCTGGCCGGCGGGAGAGCAGGCGCTGACTAAGAATATGATGGCGATCATCAGCCAGATCAGTTGAAATCGTTTTAATTTCATAGACAGTCTCCTTTTTCTGCAGTCAAAAAGGGCGCATTTCTTTGAGTCCCGCAACCGTTGAATGGTATTCAACCCTCACTACATTCTACCATGAACCAACCCCCACTCCAACCGGGTATTGCACCGAATCTGGTTTCCGACATAATCAACTCCAATAAAACAACTCCCCTGCCGTCGGCAAAGGAGTTGTTAAAGTATTTTCGGCTGTTATTATCTGGCGTTTTCGTATGCTTCAGCCACTGTTGCCAGGTAGCTTTCCACTGTGATGGTAACAGAGGAAGTCAGTTCCGGAACATCAGGTACGTTCTGGTGAGAGTCGTCAACCACTTTCACCGGAAGGGCTTTAATTTCTTCGACAGTCTTGCCAACCATCCAGGCTTCCAGTTCAGCAATTTGCTCATACCAGTTTTTGCCGATGGAGGAGACTGTGCCCATGCCATAATCGTCACCCAGTTCTACTTTGGATAGCACCGGAGCTGCCTTATCGGAAGTTACCTGACCTTCTGCATCATAGTTCACACGGGTTTGTGCGTTGTCAATCTGTACGCCGACAACTTTTCCGTCAGCGTCAAAAGCGGTAGCGGCGATCACGGTGTCAACCTGAGCCATCGGGAGTGTTTCTTTGCCGTCTGCATCTACAGCGTAGTCTCTTGATTTGGCGATCGATACTTCTGTTCCAAGGCCGAGAGTAGCAACACCGCTGACAGGAACAGCATTAGCATACGCTTTTTCAACTGCGGCCAGATAGTCTTCGACCGTGATGGTTACGGAAGAAGTCAGTTCAGGTACGTCTGGTACGCTTTGATGAGAATCGTCAACGACTTTCACCGGAAGAGCCTTGATTTCTTCGACCGTCTTGCCAACCATCCAGGCTTCCAGTTCAGCAATTTGCTCATACCAGTTTTTGCCGATGGAGGAGACTGCGCCCATGCCATAAGCGTCGCCCAGTTCTAATTTCGTCAGTACTGGAGCGGTTTTATCGGATGATACTTTCATATCGGCGTCAAAGTTCACTCGGGTTTGTGCATTGTCAATAACAACGTTAACGACACGGCCTTCACCATCAAATGTGACAGCTGCAATAACGGTATCCACCTGAGCACGTGCCAGGGTTTCTTTGCCGTCTGCATCTACAGAGTAATTAACGGACTTACCAATGGAAGTCATCAGGGAAAGTCCCATGCTGACAGCTTCACCAGCTTCTCCGGCGGGTTCTTCTGTTGGAGCAGGTTCTTCTGCTGGAGCGGGTTCTTCTGCTGGAGCGGGTTCTTCAGTCGCACCAGTCGGTGCACAGGCAGTAAACAGTAATGCAAATACCAAGAGTAGTGATAGCAGTGATAATGTCTTCTTCAATCTTTTTTCCTCCTCTAAAGTTTGTTTGTGTTTTGTCTAACGATCTTGTGAAACGTTAGTTTCGATCCATTGCTGGTCGGTACATGCTTAATTCTACCCTTATTTAGATGGATGTCAATGCGTTCGGGACATCAGCGGGACGTCCGGCGATAACACAGGGAGCTATGTCCCCTGTCAAGATCTTCTTCATCAACAGCACTCCATAAAACCGCCGTCCTGCTCTTGCAGGCAGATCCTTGTGTGATTCTTATCAAAGGCTCGCAGCTGTGCCGGATTTTCGTTTCATCGAACATGCTTCTAGAGAAATTATGTGAAAAACGTGCTGGAAGCCTTGCAGTCTTAACGGGCAATGGGTATAATAAGAAACACCTGGCAAAACACTGCCTGGTGTTTTGTGATGTCCCATGGCAATAAGGAGGAATCTGATTGAAAATCAAAGGCATTGATAAATTAAAACTTTACGACTTCAACAATCTCACCAAGTCGCTTAGTTTTAATATTTACGATATCTGTTACGCAAAAAGTTTTGAGCACCGCCAGGACTACATTCGATACATCGACGAGCAGTATAATGCCCGTCGCCTTACCGAAATTTTGACCAATGTCACCCACATCATCGGTGCCAACGTGCTGAACATCGCGCAGCAGGATTATGATCCGCAGGGTGCCAGTGTCACCATGCTCATCGCAGAAGGCCCTGTGGCGAACATCGGCCCTTCAAAAACAGAGAGTCCGGGCCCTGGCCTCGATCAAGTAACAAAAGATTCTGTGGTAGCCCATCTCGACAAGAGCCACATTACCGTTCACACCTATCCGGAAAGTCATCCGGATAAGGGTGTCAGCACTTTTCGCGCCGACATTGATGTATCCACCTGCGGCCAGATATCCCCTCTGAAAGCATTGAACTATCTGATTAAAAGCTTTGAGTCGGATATCATCATCATGGACTACCGGGTGCGGGGCTTTACCCGCGACTTGAACGGCAAAAAATGCTTCATCGACCACAAAATCAATTCCATCCAAAACTACATCCCGTCAAAAACCCGGAACCAGTATCAGATGATTGATGTGAATATTTATCAGGAAAATATCTTCCACACCAAGATGATCCTGCGGGACTTTGACCTCGACAATTATCTTTTTGATTCTGAAAAAGGCGAAATTGATTCCCCCGAACGCAAGAAAATTAAAAAGAAAATCAAAAAGGAAATGTCGGAAATCTTTTACGGCCGCAACATGGTCAACGTCTAATGCCCTTCACATGGACTCCATCATAAAAGCCAACCGGTTTTAGCCGATTGGCTTTTGATGTCCTTTTTCCACTTCATGGAGAAGATTGATATCCGTTCGATTGTAGCTGAACCGAACAGGCGCTTCCAACAACCGTTCCAGGTTGGCAGCTTTGCGCACCAGTTCCCTGCGTTGGAAAGCGAAGGTATCGATGGCTGTCCAGGCAAATACCCATCCTCCGACAAAAAAACCTTCCACCAGAGTTTGAAACAGCGCTCCCCCTTCGCCATTTTCAGCCAACAGTGAGGCTGCAAACAGGAAAACAAACGCAATCAGCATGTTTAACAGCATCCGCCGTTTCAGGTATCCCAGTTCCCGGCGTTCCACATCCAGCATGCGGCGGTAATGGTTCCGAAGTCCGGTGATCACCATCTTTTCATGCCCCTCCGACCGGAGATCCTCCGTCAGGCCAAAAGCCAGTTCAAGACCATAGCTTGGTGGAATTTCCAAAGCGCAGTCATCCAGAAAACTGATCAGATCCGCATCCATGTCCCGGCGTTTAAAGGATGAATTATCCCATTCATTAAACAGGTAGCCATACCGCTCCAGCAAAATCTCAATAACCAGATTCCCGGTATCCGGATTCCGCGGGTAGCTGTCCAGCAGGTATTGCTCGTACGCACTTTTATTTTTACTATGCATGATCATTCACCTCAGATGTATGCCGTGTTTGCGGCACTTTCTGAAAACCGTGGTTGGATCAATCTGAAGTGCTTCTGCGATGGCTCTAGTATTGTGTCGGTTATGCCGGACGGCTTTCAGCAGCAGGTTCTTTTCGTACTGATCCATGGCGTCTTTGAGAGAGCGGTCATTCAAAATCGCCTCTTCTTCATTCTCAAGGACAATCATCATTTCATTCTCATAATCCTGCACATGGACTTCGTTGATTTCAGAATCCTGAATGACCAGGACACACCTTTCGATAAAGTGTTCCAGTTCTCGCACATTCCCCGGCCAGGAGTATTCTTTCATCGCCGTCAACGCTTTGGGGGAAAGACGCAGTGCTTTATGGTACAGGCGGTTAAAGCGATGAAGAAAGATGGGTGCCAGATGCGCGATATCCTCCGGTCGGTCCCTCAGGGGCGGAATGGTGATCGGCACTACATTCAGCCGGTAAAAGAGGTCCATCCGGAAGCGTCCTTCCGTTACTTCTTCCAGTAAATTTTTGTTGGTGGCGGCAATAATCCGTACATCCACTTTCACGCTCCTGCCCCCGCCAACCCGTATAATTTCGTTTTCCTGCAATACCCGGAGCAGCTTCACCTGCAAATCCAAGGGGAGTTCGGAGATTTCGTCAAGAAACAACGTCCCTTCATCTGCCAACTCAAAATACCCTTCTTTTCCTTCTTTTTTAGCTCCGGTAAAAGCGCCTCCTTCATAACCAAACAGTTCGGATTCAAGCAGGGAAGGGGAGATGGCGCCACAGTTCACTTTTACAAAAGGTTTATCGGAGCGATGGCTGTAGTGATAAATGGCTTTGGCCATCAATTCCTTTCCAACGCCTGTTTCACCCTGTATCAGAACTTTCACATCCGAAGGTGCAATATTCCTGGCCAGTTCCAGCAGGCTTTTCAGCATCTCACTTTCAGTTGGCATCCCGATGATTTCCGCCCCGTCATGGTTCCTTTTCCGTTCTGCCGGGTTTGTCGTTTCAGAAACAAAGGATGTCAATGCCGTTCTGGTTTCCGGGGTTTCGCCCGATATTTCTTCCAACACACCCAGACTGATTGATTTCAGGGCACGTGGAAACACCCGGATAATGTTGTACCGCTTACCCAGGTGGGTTAGGTCGATCAAATCATTCGATTCACTTTTTTTCATCATTTTACGCCGGATCTGATGAATCAGGCGGCACTGACTGCAAGGTGCAGCAACATCTCCCATTGGATCGTCCATCTGTTGTACACAAACGGACTCACGAAAAAATGCATTACATCCA